>NZ_JAVRBF010000786.1:0-274 GCF_032436805.1 Streptomyces sp. P17
TTGCAGCGACTTCGTACCCCGACCCTCAACGCAGATGGTATGAAATCAAATCTTCCAAAGACGCCGGCCGGCTGCTGCAACCTTCCGAGGTCATCCGTTGCCGGATGCGAAAATTAACACCTGAGGTTGCTTCGCGGTCAAGCAAATAGCGTCTCACACTTTCGTCAGACATCCGGCCGCGCCGGGCGCGAGAGCAAAGCGTCGATCATCGCATCGACCGTCGCGGCGCCGGTCAGCACGGCGTCGACGGCCTGGGCGATCGGCATCTCGATGC
>NZ_JAVRBF010000787.1:0-274 GCF_032436805.1 Streptomyces sp. P17
GTGCGCAGCAAGAGTGCCCCGGTCACGCCGCTGCCGATGGCCGCTTCCGTCAGGGCGATATCGATGGCCCATAAGCGAACCCAGACGAGGGACAAAAGTAGTCCGTAAACGACGAACCCGATGACCGCTGCGAATGTGCTGCGAACGGCGACGATCCATCCGGCGACGAACAGGATAAGAATTGCGAGGCCTACATCGACGATCAGAGCAACCGTCATGCTTGCGGCCTCTCCTGCTGCGCCAATCGGGCAATGAGCTGAGAGACCGTTGAGCC
>NZ_JAVRBF010000788.1:0-274 GCF_032436805.1 Streptomyces sp. P17
GTGAAGAAATAGCCCACTGGCTTATCAATCCGCTCATTCGCTCTCTGAATTGCATTGCAAAGTAGGGCGGATGGGCGAGGGCATGCAGTGCATGGCCTTCCAGATCGGTCACAAGTCCTGATACACCGTTCTTTTGCTGCCTACATCGGTCGTGTCGCTACGCTTATGGGCAAGCGCAAGCGTTCCTGACGTCACCCAGCTAGCTCCACTCTGCCGATGTTCATGGCTTCCAGAACGGTCGCAATTCCGCGACCGATAGGAGGCCAGACAATGT
>NZ_JAVRBF010000789.1:0-274 GCF_032436805.1 Streptomyces sp. P17
TCCGCCATCTCCACCCACGGCTCGAGCTCGGCGTAGCTCAGCGGCCAGTCGCGGCCGACGCCGAAGCGCGAGCGCATCTCGTAGTCCTCGGGCAGGAAGCGCGGGGTCTTCGCCTCCCAATGCATCGTCGTGCCGCCGAGGATGCGCGTGTAGCCGGTGTCGGTGCCGAAGGGGCCGGTCTGCACCATGTAGCCGGAGGCGTCGGGCTGGCCCGGGGACATCTTGTGCACGTCGCCGCGCGGGAAGGGCGCGGCGTCGTTGACCGCGAACGGCG
>NZ_JAVRBF010000790.1:0-274 GCF_032436805.1 Streptomyces sp. P17
CCCCGCTGAACCTGCTGTCACCAGCGCGGCGCGTCTACATCGTGCACCGTGGCCTGGTGTTCCTGTACCCGGCCAGCATCGTGCGCGACATCGCCAACGACAGGTACACGATGGACGATGACCGCCCGTGGTCGGCAAACCCGACCGACTGGGCTTCTGGCCGAATGTTGTCTGATCGGCTGACGGACGAGATGGATCTGTGGGAACACGGCAAGCTCAAAGTCCTGGCCCGGACGTTGTGGGTCACCGAGGGCGCTAGTGCTGACGCCTTCAA
>NZ_JAVRBF010000791.1:0-273 GCF_032436805.1 Streptomyces sp. P17
GTTACGTACTTGGTTGCCTGCATCTTCCGCGCGGCGTTCGCTGCCCGCAGGAATGGTGAGTTCAGGGTGGTCGTAAACAATAATGCTGAGTACATCGCCTGGGCCAATGCGGTACTGCCATGCATCAATGGCATCGCGCAGGGCGCTGGGCATGGGCGTGGCGCGGTTACCGGCGGTGGGGGTCGATGCAATCAACCCAGGACTAATCGGCTGTACATCCACAAGCTCATCGATAGGCGCGGTTTGGGTATTGGCATCGAAGTGGCCGCCAGG
>NZ_JAVRBF010000792.1:0-273 GCF_032436805.1 Streptomyces sp. P17
GTCCGGATCCCGCTGCTACAACAACTTCTGCAACTGACGCAGGCCGTGCGGGATCGGCGAGTCCCGGTTCACCTCGAACCAAATCCCACGCCCGTTGTGAACCATTTCGCCGGTATCCTCGTCCTCCTCCTTCGGTCCGAAGAGGAGGCCTTTGACGACGGAATCGGTGAGCGACGCGCGCCACTTGGCCTCACCGGCGATGACGCGCGTGACCTCGCCCTGAGCGTTAAGGGCGATACCAATGAAGTCGGAGCCGTGGCGCCCATAAATCTC
>NZ_JAVRBF010000793.1:0-273 GCF_032436805.1 Streptomyces sp. P17
CGTTGTAAGCGTCCTTAACTGAGTTAAGTCCTAGGCTACCAACCTCTTTAGAGGTGTTAAAAGCAGATTTAATTCCTGACTTGAAGCCTCCATCCGCTTTTCCTGTTTTGAACGATTTACCTATTTCGCTAAATAGAGAACCACCGCCTTTAGGAGTACCTCCTACACCTTTAGGAGTGTCACCAGCGTTGTTAAACACAGTGTTAGCCATCTCTTTTATCAGGCTAGAGCCGAACCCCATTGCTGTAGATGTGGTCAAAGCAAGAGTAAAGG
>NZ_JAVRBF010000794.1:0-273 GCF_032436805.1 Streptomyces sp. P17
GCTCAGCACCCTCTACCATCAGCGAGGCCAGCCGCGCGTGCTCCAAATCGACCAACTTACCAGTAGGGCTGAGCCACTAGGCGCGCCAAAACGCCGTAAGCGTCGGGGCGAAACACCCACAGTCGATCTAGGTGCTTACCTTTTCTACCGCCCCGCGACGATGACGCTAAGCGCCCTTGCCCTTCAACACGCGCCGTTTCGTGAGGATAACGCCCAGGAAAGCGAGTTTGTCCTGCTACCCGACGAAGCGGAGGAGGACTACCTATTTTGCCG
>NZ_JAVRBF010000795.1:0-273 GCF_032436805.1 Streptomyces sp. P17
ATCATTGAGCATAAGCAACCAACACAACTTTTTTATGCTTGGCACGGTCAACGTGAAAGCCCAGTACTTGAGTGGTGCATAGATTATTTAATTAAAAATGAACATCAGTTAAGCTGGCATTGTTAAAGCCGCACACTCAACGCAAAATTCGTTTATGTTCTAACTATTTTTTCTTTTTTTCTAACACGTTGATATTAAAGTTTTAGATGAAGATATCATAAAGCAATAGGTAACTTCTCACTGCCCTCATCGTGCGGTGCTTCTTATTTCGTT
>NZ_JAVRBF010000067.1:0-42959 GCF_032436805.1 Streptomyces sp. P17
CCGGTTACATTCCGAACCCGGAAGCTAAGCCTTACAGCGCCGATGGTACTGCAGGGGGGACCCTGTGGGAGAGTAGGTCGCCGCCGAACAAATTTTGAAAAAGGCCCACACCTTATGGTGTGGGCCTTTTTGCGTTTCCAGGGCCCCTTTCAGAGCAACGTCCAACTCACAGACGACCTGCAGTCTTCAGCGCCAGATATGCGTCTGCCAGTGCAGGTGCCAGTTCCTCCGGCGTCGCGTCGACGACTGTGACGCCGTGGCGGCGGAGTTGGTCTGCCGTGTGGTGGCGTTCGCTCTGGGCCTGGGCCGCGGCTGCGGCCTCGTAGACGGAATCGGTGGTGCCGCGGGCTTTGGTCATGCGGGCGACATACGGGTCCGCCACCGATGCCACTAGGACGGTGTGGCGCTGAGTCAACTGAGGGAGAACCGGGAGCAGGCCCTCCTCTATCGGGGCCGCGTCGAGGCTCGTGAAGAGGACGATGAGGGCATGGCGGGGCGCCGTACGAAGTGCTGTGGCGGTCAGGCCACGGGCGTTCGTTTCGACGAGTTCCGGCTCCAGTGTGGCCATGGCGTTGACCAGGGACGGCAGTACGTCGCCGGCGGTCCGGCCCTGCACGAGGGCGCGGACCCGGCGGTCGTAGGCGAGGAGGTCGACGCGGTCGCCGGCGCGGGAGGCCAGGGCAGCCAGGAGGAGTGCCGCGTCCATGGAGGCGTCCAGGCGTGGAGCGTCGCCCACGCGGCCTGCCGAGGTGCGGCCGGTGTCGAGGGCCAGGAGGATGTGGCGGTCGCGTTCCGGGCGCCAGGTGCGTACGGCGACCGCGGACTGTCTGGCCGTTGCGCGCCAGTCGATGGAGCGGGTGTCGTCGCCGGGGACGTACTCGCGAAGGCTGTCGAATTCCGTGCCTTCGCCTCGGGTGAGGACGCTGGTGCGGCCGTCGAGTTCGCGGAGGCGGGCGAGCTTGGACGGGAGGTGCTTGCGGCTGGTGAATGGTGGCAGCACACGTACCGTCCACGGGACCTTGTGTGTTCCCTGACGTGTGAAGAGGCCGAGTGGGCCGTAGGAGCGGATGGTCACGCGGTCGGCCTGGCGGTCGCCGCGGCGGGTGGGGCGTAGGCGCGTGGTGACGCGGCGGCGTTCGCCGGGCGGGACCGTCAGGCGGTGGCGGGAGGCCTCGATCTCCGTGCCGGGCTGCCAGCTGCTCGGTGGCCATGCGTCGCGGAGGTTGGCGCGCAGGGGGCGGCTGGAGGGGTTGGTGACGGTGAGCGTGACATCGGCGGTCTCGCCGAGGCGTGCGGAGGTGTCGCCGGAGCGGGTCAGGCCAAGGCGGCGTATGGGGGCGGCCAGGGCGAAGTCGCAGGCGCAGGCCACGACCAAGGAGCCGTTGACGGCCAGGATGCCGGTCCAGCTGGGTTCCCAGATGCCTACGGGGAGGGAGCCCAGGGCTGCGAGGAGCGCGGCGCGTCCGGTGAGTGCCATCAGCGGGGGACGGGGACGTGGGCGAGGATCGCGTTGATGACGGAGTCGGCCGTCACGCCTTCCATTTCCGCTTCCGGGCGGAGTTGCAGACGGTGGCGGAGGGTCGGCAGGGCCAGCGCCTTCACGTCGTCGGGGATGACGTAGTCGCGGCCGGTCAGCCAGGCCCACGCGCGGGCGGTGGCGAGGAGGGCCGTCGCGCCGCGCGGGGAGACGCCGAGGGTGAGAGACGGCGATTCGCGGGTGGCGCGGCAGATGTCGACGACGTAGGCCGTGATCTCGGGGGAGATCGTGGTCTTGGCTACGGCGGCGCGGGCGGCTTCGAGGTCGGCCGGGCCGGCTACGGGGCGTACGCCGGCGGCGCGCAGGTCGCGTGGGTTGAAGCCCTCGGCGTGGCGGGTGAGGACAGCGATCTCGTCCTGGCGTGAGGGCAAGGGGATCGTCAGCTTGAGGAGGAAGCGGTCCAGCTGGGCCTCGGGGAGGGGGTAGGTGCCCTCGTACTCGACCGGGTTCTGAGTGGCGGCGACCAGGAAGGGCTCGGGGAGCGGGCGGGGCGTGCCGTCGACGGTGACCTGGCGTTCCTCCATGGCTTCGAGGAGGGACGACTGGGTCTTCGGGGGCGTGCGGTTGATCTCGTCCGCGAGGAGGAGGTTGGTGAAGACCGGGCCGGGCTGGAAGGAGAACTCCGCGGTGCGGGTGTCGTAGACCAAGGAGCCGGTCACGTCGCTCGGCATGAGGTCGGGAGTGAACTGGATGCGCTTGGTGTCGAGTTCGAGTGCGGATGCGAGGGTGCGGACGAGCAACGTTTTGGCGACCCCGGGGACTCCTTCTAGCAGAACGTGTCCGCGGCAGAGGAGGGCGACGACAAGGCCGGTCACGGCGGGGTCCTGGCCGACCACGGCTTTGGCGATCTCGGCGCGCAGGGCTTCCAGGGATGCCCGGGAATCGGGCCGGTCCCCGCTCTGCCCGGCGTTGTCAGTGGTCGGGTCCATCATGGACGGCGTACCTCACTTTCGAGGGCGTCGAGTTGGTCGGCGAGGGAGATGAGGGCTGCGTCGTCGCCGGGCGGCGGGCCGAAGAGGAGGGCATGCAGGACCTGTCCGTCGCCGCGGAGGTGTGCGGACAGGGCGGGGAGCAGGACTTCGGGCGTGTGCGCCTGGGTGACGGGGACGCCTACGAGGGGGGCGAGGCGGGTGAGGGTGGTGGAGCGAAGAGCAGCGGCCGCGCGGTCACGGGCGTTCGCTTTGCGGTAGAGGCGGGCGCGGCCTTCGGCGGTTTCGGAGGCGCGGATCGCCACGGGGAGTTTTTCGGGTACGAGGGGACCCAGTCGGCGTGCCCGCCAGAGGGCGGCCAGGGCTGCCGCGATGAAGAGCTGGAGTGTGCCCCAGAGCCAGCCCGAGGGGAGCAGATCGAAGAAGTCGCGCTCGCCCTCGGAGTCGGCGGCGGTGGAGTCGGAGAGCGAGGGGAGGTACCAGACCAGATGGGGGCGGGAGCCGAGGAGTTGGAGGGCGAGCGAGGCGTTGCCCTGCTCGTCGAGGCGGTCGTTGTAGAGGATGTCGGGCGCACCGAGGACGACGGTGTCGCCGTCCCCGGAGGTGCTGGGGATGCGCAGGAGGGTGGCCAGGCGCTCGCTCGGGTAGCAGGAGTCGGCCCGGAGGTGGGTGGTGGTGTAGCGGATGCCGCCCGTGTCGACGGTGCCGGCGCGCCGGGCCTCGGGCAGGTCGCAGTCGGGCTGGAGTGCGGAGTCCAGGCTCTTGGCGGGGTCGGCGACGACGCCGGGGGCGAGTCGTTCGACGGACCAGCTGCCGGGTGCGACGAGGAGGGTGCGGCCGCCGGATTCGGAGGTCGTGGAGTGCAGCGACGTTTGTTGACGTTCCGTCAACTGGTCGGGGACGGCGACCAGGAGAGTGGTGTCCGGGCCAGCGGCGGCGCGCGCCTCGTCAAGGGTGGTGACGACGCGCGTGGACACCCCTCGGTCGGCGAGGAGTTCGGCGACCGCGCGGCTTCCCTGGGCGTCGGAGGAGCGTGGGTCGAGGGTGCCGTGCCGGGCGTCGGAGCGGATCACGGCGATGGCGACGGCACCCGCGAGGAGGATGACGAGGGCAAGGGCGATGCCCCGCGCGCGGGTCCACACCTGGCGGGTCGTGGGCGAGACCGAGGTGGACGGGAGCGTGGCCTCGGTGGTCATTCGGCGGCTCCCTTGCGGGTGTTGGGGGCCGCACTGTGGGCGCTGGTGCTGGTGAGCTGGGGCTTGGTGCTCTCCAGGTCGTGGTCGAGTGCGGCGATGCGCCGGTACGTCGGCTCGGTCGCGGCGCGGCCGCCGTATGTCACGTCGTCGAAGTCCCGTGCGGCGGTGCGCAGTCGGTCGGTGTGGGCGGGCAGGGGGCGGCCCGCTTCGGCGGCGGCCTCGTCGGCGGTGCGGCCGGGGCGGGCGTCGAGGAGGGCGCGTTCTTCCAGGGAGCGGACGATGGCCCGCATGCGTTCCTGGACGGCCTGGTTCCAGTGGCCCTGGGCGGCGTGTGCCTCGGCGGCGGCGCGGTGTTCGGCGGCGCTGCGGGGGCGGTCGTCGAAGAGAGCGGCGGAGGAGGTGGGTTCGCGGCGCGGTGTGCCCAGGCGCCACCACAGCGCGCCCAGGACGGCGAGTACGGCCAGGATGACGACGACCAGGCCGAGCGGCCCTCCGGGAGTCACCGAGGACGCGCTGCTGAACAGGTCGTCGACCCAGCTCCAGAAGGCGTCCAGGGCGCGTTGGAACAGGCCGGGGTCGTTCTCGTGGTACATCCGCTTGGACAGTTCCCGCCGGGCGGCCTCCTGCGCGGGGTCGCGTGGGATGGTCACCGGTGGTTCGTCGTCGGAGCGGGCGAGCGACAGCGCGTCGTTGACGTGCAGCGACATCCGTACGGCGGCGCGCGGCAGGGCCGGCGCCGCGGTGAGAACTCCCCCCGCCAGGCTCACCGATTCAGCTCCCCCGGGTGTCGGATCCGTAGCCCTGGACGCCGGCGGCGCGGGCCAGTTCGAGGTCGAGGGCCTCGCGGCGGATGCGCTGGTCGATGTAGAGGAGCACGGTGACGCCGGCCGAGATCGGGAAGGTGATCATGGAGCCGATCACCGAGCCGACGCCGCTGACGATGAGGTAGGTCCAGCCGAGGTCGCCGCCGCCACTTTCGAGGAGGCCGCCCACGCTGTCGCCGCTGAAGGCGTCGGCCAGGAAGGCGAACGGGATGGCGATGATCGACGCGAGGATGCTCGCGATCAGCATGGCCAGCAGCTGGATGCCGAAGATCCGCCACCAGGAGCCGCGGACCAGCTTGATGGAGCGGCTCATCGACTTCACGATGCCCTGCTTCTCCAGCATCAGCGCCGGCGAGGCGAGGGAGAAGCGGATCATCAGCCAGATCGCGACGACGACGGAGCACAGGCTGCCCAGGACGGTGAGGGCGGCGCCCGCTTCGCCGGCGCCCGCGGCGGCCACCAGGATGCCCGGCAGGACACCCACGGCGACGATGCCGAAGGCGATGAGCATCAGCAGGAAGATCAGGCCGAACAGCCGGGGGACCTGCGGGCGGGCGTCCTTCCAGGCCTCGCTGATGGTCACCGACTTGCCGAGGACCGCGCGGCTGGTGACGGTGGTGAGCAGGGCGGTGGCCACGATCGTGCCGATCAGGGAGATCAGCGAGATGACACCGAGGCTGAGCATGGCGTCGCCCATGGCGCGGCTGAGTTCGCTGAACGTGGCGCTGGGGTCGTTGAGGGCGTCGGTGTCGATGCGGTCGTTGAGGAAGAAGCCCTGGAGCAGGACGACCACGATCTCGGTGAGGACCGCGACGGTGAGGGCGATGCCGAGCACCGTGCGCCAGTAGGCGCGCATGGTGGAGACGGCGCCGTCGAGGATCTCACCGACGCCGAGCGGGCGAAGCGGGATGACGCCGGGCTTGGCCGCGGGCGGGGGCCCGCCCCAACCGCCGCCCCGGGCGCCGTAGCCGCCGGGTCCGCCGTAGCCTCCGTGGCCGCCGCCGGGGCCCGCCGGGGGGCGGCTGCCCCAGCCCGGTCCTGGCGGTGGGGGCGGTGGCGTCTGCTCCGGGGCCGCGGGGCCGGTGGGCGCGGACCACTGGGCCGGCGGCGGCTGCTCCTTGGACCATTTCGGGCCGGTGCCCTGCGGCTGCGGTCCTGGCTGGTCCGCGGGCTGCTCGGGCTCCGGGCGGTCGGCGGGCCGGGCAGGGCCGGACGTGCCGTGCTCCTGCCCGTCGGACGGGGCGGATCCGGGCGAGGCCCAGCCCGGAGTGTCGTTCATCGTCGCTCCTTCACGGTGCCCGTCCGCGGGTCGCGGCGGCAGGTTGTCAGCCATCGTGCCATGGGGTGGTCATCCAGGGACCGGCCCCGGTATGGGCTGCACACCTTCAATTGTCCGCCGGATAACGGGCAGACTGACCGCATGGCTGATCAGCACGCGCAATCCGGCGAGGACAAGCGGCCGACCGGGATACCGGTGATCCGATGGGAAGAGCCACCCGAAGGCCCCGTACTGGTCCTTCTCGACCAGACGAGGCTGCCCGCAGAGGAGGTCGAACTGGTCTGTACGGATGCGCCGGTGCTGGTGGAGGCGATCCGGTCGCTCGCCGTGCGCGGGGCGCCGCTGCTCGGGATCGCGGGGGCGTACGGTGTCGCGCTCGCCGCCGCGCGGGGCTTCGACGTGGACGACGCAGCGGACGCGCTCGCGGGTGCCCGTCCCACCGCGGTGAACCTCGCCGTCGGTGCGCGCAGGGCACAGGCCGCGCACCGGGCCGAGTTGGCGAGGAGCGGCGACGTGGGCAAGGCGGCCGAGGCGGCGCTGGCCGCGGCGAGAAAGCTGCACCGCGACGACGCCGAGGCCAGTGCGCGGATGGCCGAGCGAGGGCTGGCGCTGCTGGACGAGCTGCTGCCCGGCGGCGGGCACCGGATCCTCACCCACTGCAACACCGGCTCGCTGGTGTCCGGCGGGGAGGGCACCGCGTTCGCGGTGGCGCTGGCGGCGCATCGGGTGGGGCAGTTGCGGCGGCTGTGGGTGGACGAGACGCGTCCGCTGCTGCAGGGGGCGCGGCTGACGGCGTACGAGGCGGCGCGCAGCGGGATGGCGTACACCCTGCTGACGGACAACGCGGCGGGTTCGCTGTTCGCGGCGGGTGAGGTGGACGCCGTGCTGATCGGGGCGGACCGGATCGCCGCCGACGGGTCGGTGGCGAACAAGGTGGGGAGTTATCCGCTCGCGGTGCTCGCGCGGTACCACCATGTGCCGTTCATCGTGGTGGCGCCGGTGACGACGGTGGATCCGGACACGCCCGACGGGGCGTCCATCGAGGTGGAGCAGCGGGCCGGGTTCGAGGTGACCGAGGTGACCGCGCCGCAGGTGCCGGTGACGGGGCCGGGCGGCGGGATACCGGTGGCGCCGCTGGGGACACAGGCGTACAACCCGGCCTTCGATGTGACGCCGCCGGAGCTGGTGACGGCGATCGTGACGGAAGAGGGTGTGGTGTCGCCGGTGACGGCTGAGGCGCTGGCCGAGGTGTGTGCCAGGTCGCCGGAGGTGACGATCGGCTGAGGCCGGGCGGCTCTCGTACGTCAGCGGCCGGCGCCCGGGCGGGGCGCTGACGTACGCCACCCCCATCAAGATCGATGGGCGAGGGCAGACAATAGCGACCCCATACGACTATCGTCACAGGCCAGTGACCTCGCTCACCAGCGCCCCGGTCACTGTTACGAGAATGGGATGATGTCGTTTATGAAGGGACGAGTCCTTGTCGTCGACGACGACACCGCACTGGCCGAGATGCTCGGCATCGTGCTGCGTGGTGAAGGTTTCGAGCCGTCTTTCGTAGCCGACGGCGACAAGGCGCTGGCCGCTTTCCGTGAGACCAAGCCCGATCTGGTGCTGCTCGACCTGATGCTGCCCGGACGGGACGGCATCGAGGTGTGCCGTCTGATCCGGGCGGAGTCGGGTGTGCCGATCGTGATGCTCACGGCCAAGAGCGACACCGTCGATGTCGTCGTGGGCCTGGAATCCGGCGCGGACGACTACATCGTGAAGCCGTTCAAGCCGAAGGAGCTGGTCGCCCGGATCCGGGCGCGGCTGCGGAGGTCGGAGGAGCCGGCGCCGGAGCAGCTGGCCATCGGCGATCTGGTCATCGATGTGGCCGGTCACTCCGTGAAGCGGGACGGGCAGTCGATCGCGCTGACGCCGCTGGAGTTCGACCTGCTGGTCGCGCTGGCGCGCAAGCCGTGGCAGGTGTTCACCCGAGAGGTCCTGCTGGAGCAGGTGTGGGGTTATCGGCACGCCGCCGACACCCGTCTGGTCAATGTCCATGTGCAGCGGCTGCGGTCCAAGGTCGAGAAGGACCCGGAGCGGCCGGAGATCGTGGTGACCGTCCGTGGTGTCGGGTACAAGGCGGGGCCGAGCTGACATGTCCGGTGACAGTGCCGCTTCGGCGCCCGGCCGGTCCGGGTCCCGCGGGGGGCGGCCTGTCGGCCGGGGGACGGCAGGCTCCCGCTGGGGACGGTTCCTGGAGGGCGGGCTGCTCCAGGGCGGGGTCCAGGGCAGCCCGGTCCTTCGGTTGTTCATGCGCTGGGTGCGTCGGCCGCTGCTGCCCGTCATGCGGCTGTGGCGGCGCAACATCCAGCTCAAGGTCGTTGTCACGACCCTGCTGATGTCGCTGGGCGTGGTCCTGCTGCTGGGCTTCGTCGTGATCGGGCAGGTGCGCAACGGCCTGCTGGACGCCAAGGTGAAGGCCTCGCAGAGCCAGGCCACCGGCGGTTTCGCCGCGGCCAAGCAGAAGTCCGACGAGGCGGGGGCTGCCGGGACCGGCGACGACGGCTCCGCGACGGACGGCCGCTCCGAGCAGAACGTCATCCAGTGGATGAGCGACCTGGTGGCGCAGCTCTCCAGCGGTGGCCAGGGTGCCTTCGAAGTGGTGACGCTCCCCGCGGGCGGGGACAGCGGCGGCGGACGTGGTCCGCGCGCCTCCAACTACGTCGACCCCACCGCGAGCGTGCCCGAGAACCTGCGGGAGCGGATCGACGGCAGCACCGCGGCGGCCCAGAGCTACACGCGGATCATCTACAACGCCGACAAGGAGTCCCAGCCGGCCCTGGTCATCGGCAAGCAGGTCAACGACCCGAACGGCGACCCCTACCAGCTCTACTACCTCTTCCCGCTGACGCAGGAGGAGAAGTCGCTGAGCCTGGTCAAGGGCACGCTGGCGACCGCCGGGCTCTTCGTCGTCGTCCTCCTCGGGGCCATCGCCTGGCTTGTGGTGCGTCAGGTGGTCACACCGGTGCGGATGGCGGCCGGGATCGCCGAGCGGCTGTCCGCGGGGCGGCTTCAGGAGCGGATGAAGGTCACCGGCGAGGACGACATCGCGCGGCTCGGCGAGGCCTTCAACAAGATGGCGCAGAACCTTCAGCTGAAGATCCAGCAGCTGGAGGACCTGTCGCGGATGCAGCGGCGGTTCGTCTCCGACGTGTCACACGAGCTGCGGACGCCGCTGACGACCGTACGGATGGCCGCTGATGTCATCCATGAGGCGCGGGAGGACTTCGACCCGGTGACCGCGCGGTCGGCGGAGCTGCTCGCCGACCAGCTGGACCGGTTCGAGTCGCTGCTCGCGGATCTGCTGGAGATCAGCCGGTTCGACGCGGGTGCGGCGGCGCTGGAGGCCGAGCCGATCGATCTGCGTGAGGTCGTTCGCCGGGTCGTCAGCGGGGCCGAGCCGCTCGCCGAGCGCAAGGGCACGACGATTCGGGTCGTGGGCGACCAGCAGCCCGTCGTCGCCGAGGCGGACACCCGGCGGGTGGAGCGGGTGCTGCGCAATCTCGTCGTCAACGCCGTGGAGCACGGCGAGGGCAGGGACGTCGTCGTCAAGCTCGCCACGGCGGGCGGGGCGGTCGCGGTCGCGGTGCGCGACTACGGCGTCGGGCTCAAGCCCGGCGAGGCCACGCGCGTGTTCAGCCGTTTCTGGCGGGCCGACCCGGCACGCGCGCGTACCACCGGCGGAACGGGTCTGGGGCTGTCCATCGCCCTGGAGGACGCCCGGCTGCACGGCGGCTGGCTGCAGGCCTGGGGCGAGCCGGGCGGCGGCTCACAGTTCCGGCTGACGCTGCCGCGGACCGCGGACGAGCCGCTGCGGGGCTCGCCGATACCGCTGGAGCCGAAGGACTCGCGCCGTAATCGTGGCCTGGACGACGCCGGTCTCCCGCGCGGGGAGAAGAGCGCGACCGTGCCGGCGCAGCATACGGGCGACCAGGCGTCCGCGATGGCATCCCGCGACCCGATGACCCAGCGGCTGACCGGAGCGGCTCCTACGGCCGATCCCACGGCTCTGCCGGGCAATGGAGCGCGCGTCGTGCCCCGGCCCGCCTCGGGACCGCGGCGACAGGACGACGCGCCCTCCGATGGGAGCGCGCGCGGTGAGGACGCCGGGCCGGCGGAGGACCCGAGCAGGCAAGGGGAGGCATTTCGTGGGCGCTGACCGCGAGGGGGGCGCCCGGCGCAGGCCGGGGCGCGCGGTGGCGTACGTCGCCTGTGGCGCCGTACTGCTGGCCGGGTGCGCCTCGATGCCCGACAGCGGGGATCTGAGCGGGGTCGACTCCACTCCCCGGCAGGACACCCAGGTGCGGGTCTTCGCGATGCCGCCCTCGGCGGACGCCACGCCCACACAGCTGGTCCAGGGCTTTCTGGAGGCGCTGACCAGCGACGACCCCAACTACGAGATCGCCAGCCAGTACCTGACCGAGGACGCGGCGAAGGCATGGCGGCCCAAGACGGGCACGACGGTCCTCGCGGACGGTCCGGACGCCTTCGAGCTGCCCCGCGCGCGGGGCCGGGAGGACACCGGGGAGACCTCGTTCACGCTGAGCGGCAACAAGGTCGCCACGGTGGACGAGCAGCAGTCGTACGCGCCTGTGGACGGGCTCTACGAGGCGCTGCTGCATCTCACGCAGGATCCGAGGACCAAGCAGTGGCGTATCGACGAGCTGCCGCCGGGCGTCGTCATGGGCCAGGGCGACTTCGAGCGGAACTACACGTCGGTCAACAAGTACTACTTCGCCTCGAACACCGCGGACGGCGGGAGCGGCCGGACGGCGGCGGTCGCCGATCCGGTCTACGTCCGTGAGCGCGTCGACCCCATGACGCAGATGGTGCGTTCCCTGCTGAAGGGGCCGACCACCTGGCTCAGCCCGGTGGTCAGGACGAGCTTCCCCACGGGCACCGCGCTGAAGAAGGGCGTCACCACGCTGACGCCCGACGAGCAGAACAAGCTGACCGTGCCGCTCAACGACAAGGCCGCCCGGGTCGGGCTGAGCAAGTGCAACGAGATGGCCGCCCAGCTCCTGTTCACGCTGCGCAGCCTCACCCCCTCGGTGGAAGAGGTCGAACTGGAGTCGGGCGACAGGCAGCTGTGCTCGCTCAGGGAGGACCGGGCCGACGCCGCGGCCGCGCGCGGGTCCACGGAACCCATCGAGTACGTGTACTACGTAGACGACAAGCAGCGGCTCGTGCGGATGCCGACCGCGGAGGGCGCCGGGACACCGGAGGCGGTGCCGGGTGCGCTGGGCGAGGGGCAGACGCAGCTGCGGTCCGCCGCGGTCTCGCGGGACGAGGAGATGGCGGCCGGGGTCGGCGTGGACGGCAAGGAGCTGTACGTCGGCTCGCTGGTGTCGGGAGGGTCGCTCGGGGAGCCCGTGCTGCGCAGTGCGGGCAGGACGGCCGGGGACCGGCTGACGACGCCCAGCTGGGACGCCCGGCACGACCTCTGGGTGGCCGACCGTAACCCCGACGAGCCGCGGCTGCTCCTGCTGGAGAACGGCGCGGGCGAGCCGCTCCAGGTGCAGACGCCGGGCCTCGACGGGCGCATCGAGTCGGTACGGGTGGCCGCGGACGGTGTGCGGATCGCGCTCGTCGTGGCGAAGGGCGACACGTCGTCCCTGCTCATCGGGCGGATCGAGCGAGAGACCAAGCCGGGCGAGGACCGGCCGACCGTGACGGTGCAGGAACTGCGTACCGCGACGCCGGAGTTGGAGGAGGTCACCACCGTGTCGTGGGCGGGTGACAGCCGGCTCGTGGTGGTCGGGCGCGAGCAGGACGGTGTGCAGACGGTGCGGTACGTCCAGGTCGACGGGTCCACTCCGGAGGGGCCGGCGCCGGCCGCGCTGACCGGGGTGAAGGAGATCGCGGCGGCGGAGGACGACCGGTTGCCGCTGGTGGCCTACTCGGAGGACGGCATCGTGCGGCTGCAGTCCGGGGCGCAGTGGCAGAAGGTCGTGACGGAGGGGACGGCGCCGGTTTATCCGGGGTGAGTGCCGGTTGCTGAGGGTGTTTGACGGCCGCTTCTGACGGAGGCGGCCGTTTCCCTTTTCCGGAAAGGGCTCTTGCAGGCTTCGAGAGGGCTCTCGGCGGCCTTCGAGAGAGCTTTCGCAGCCGTGCGACTTCGCCGTCCGGAGTTATCCACAGGCAGTTGTCCACAGGGGTGGCCGGTAGACGCTCGTGTTGGCACAGTGGTGGACATGCGGGGGTGGTGGCAGGACCTCACCGATCTGGTGCTGCCGGCCGAGTGCGGAGGCTGCGGGAGGCCTCGTACGGTGCTCTGCCCGGAGTGCCGTACGGCCCTGAGCGGGGCCGCACCGCGCCGGGTGCGACCGGTGCCGGAGCCGCCCGGGCTGCCGGTGGTGCACGCGGCGGCTCGGTACGCGGACGAGGTACGTGCCGCCCTGCTCGCCCACAAGGAGCGCGGCGCGCTGGCTCTGGCGGCACCACTCGGAGTGGCGCTGGCGGGGGCCGTGCGGGCGGGGCTTCGGGCACCGTCCGGCCTGGCCCGCAGTGCCACGCCGGTGCTGCTGGTGCCGGTGCCGTCGGCGCGGCGGGCCGTGCGGGCGCGGGGGCATGACCCGGCGCGGCGGATCGCGTTCGCGGCGGCGGCCGAGCTGCGGCGGTCCGGGACCCCGGCGCGGGTGCTCGCCGTCCTGCGGCAGCGGCGTGCCGTGGCCGATCAGTCGGGGCTCAACTCCCGGCAGCGGCTGGACAATCTGGCGGGCGCGCTGATGGTCGCACCGGGTGGAGAGCGGCTGCTGGGCGGTGGCTCGGTGGTGCTGGTCGACGACCTGATGACGACCGGCGCCTCCCTCGCGGAGGCGGCGCGTGCGGTGCGGGAAGGGGCGGCGCGCGGTGTGCGCGCGGGTGCGGGCGGGGCGGTACGGCCGATTGGCGGCGGTGATGGGTCAACCGCGGTGTGCACGGCGGCAACTCGGGAAGACAGAGGGGAACGGAGTACGGGAGTGACGGCGGAGGCGGTGCGGATGCCCGGGGTGCCGGGAACGGCGGGCGGTAACCGCGCAGGTGACGTGCTGTGCGCGGCCGTCGTGGCGGCTTCGCCGGATGCCTTCGCAATAATCCGGAACTGACCGCGAACTTGCATCGTTGCAGGTATTGAGAGGGCCAATTCACCTGAACGGAGGTACGCCGCTGTAGAGGGTGACGACATCCGTCCGGGCGAGATATGTTCGGTTGTGAGAGAAAGGCGCAGGCCATCCCTCTCATATCTGAATGCCGTGCTGCGGGTTTTCCGTATTCACCCGAGCCGGCGGGGTGGAGATCTTGCCCATGGGGGAGGAGGAGGTGGAAGTCACCGAGTCCGAGGTTCCGGGGATCGCCGGAGCCTGGTGCAAAAGGGAGATGCTCCGCCGCTGGAGCGGAGCGATCCGGGAACGGAGTTCTGCGTGGACATCGTCGTCAAGGGCCGCAAGACCGAGGTGCCCGAGCGGTTCCGCAAGCACGTGGCCGAGAAGCTGAAGCTGGAGAAGATCCAGAAGCTCGATGGCAAGGTGATCAGCCTCGACGTCGAGGTGTCCAAGGAGCCCAACCCCCGACAGGCCGACCGCAGTGACCGAGTGGAGATCACGCTCCGCTCCCGCGGTCCGGTGATCCGGGCGGAGGCAGCGGCCAGCGATCCGTACGCGGCGCTGGACCTGGCGGCGGAAAAGCTGGACGCGAGGCTGCGCAAGCAGCACGACAAGCGTTTCTCGCGCCGAGGCGCGCGCCGGCTCACGGCGGCCGAGGTCCCCGACCACGTCCCGGGCGCGGCGACGCTCAACGGGAACGGCACCTTCCAGGAGGAAGAGCCGGCCGGCGTTCCCACCAAGAAGATCGGCTCGCTGGAAGTGAAGGGCGAGGGACCCCTCGTCGTTCGCGAGAAGACGCATGTCGCCTCCCCGATGACCCTCGACCAGGCTCTCTACGAGATGGAGCTGGTCGGGCACGACTTCTATCTGTTCGTTGACTCCGAGACCAAGGAACCGAGTGTCGTCTACCGACGGCACGCCTACGACTACGGCGTCATCCACCTCAACACCGACCCGATGGTCGCCGAGGCGGAGACCCAGGCGGCCGGTGGCATGCTGGGCGGCTGAGCCACCCGGCTGACGAGGGAGCGGGTGCCCCTGGAGCGCGTGTGCGCCCCCAGGGGCACCGGTGTGCGACCACTTCGCGCCCCGCTCTGTAACCCTGGTGCCGTCCGGGCATGAAATCATGGGCCGCACCGGCCCAACCGGTGGGCCGCTGCCTTGGGTTGGCGATGGCACCTGACCAGCCACAGCCTTCAGGGGGAGGAACGATGGCGGACACCTTCGGACCGATGCGGGACGAGGATGCCGACGGCGACGTCGTCGGCATGGGCCCGGACACGGGCTCTCCACGCAAGGAGCCGATCAGAGTCCTCGTCGTGGACGACCATGCCCTCTTCCGTCGTGGCCTGGAGATCGTGCTCGCGGCCGAGGAGGACATCCAGGTCGTCGGGGAGGCGGGAGACGGCGCGGAGGCCGTCGACAAGGCCGCTGATCTGCTGCCGGACATCGTCCTGATGGACGTACGGATGCCGAAGCGGGGCGGGATCGAGGCCTGCACCTCCATCAAGGAGGTGGCTCCCAGCGCGAAGATCATCATGCTGACGATCAGCGACGAGGAGGCCGACCTCTACGACGCGATCAAGGCGGGCGCGACCGGCTATCTCCTCAAGGAGATCTCCACCGACGAGGTGGCCACCGCCATTCGCGCGGTGGCCGACGGGCAGTCGCAGATCAGCCCGTCCATGGCGTCGAAGCTGCTCACCGAGTTCAAGTCGATGATCCAGCGGACGGACGAGCGCCGGCTGGTTCCGGCGCCGCGGCTGACCGACCGTGAGCTTGAGGTGCTCAAGCTGGTCGCCACGGGTATGAACAACCGCGATATCGCGAAGGAGTTGTTCATCTCCGAGAACACCGTGAAGAACCATGTGCGCAACATCCTGGAGAAGCTGCAGCTGCACTCCAGGATGGAGGCCGTGGTGTACGCGATGCGGGAGAAGATCCTCGAAATCCGGTAGTCGGGGTCAGCCCAGCAGGCCGGTGAGCGCGCGGGTGAGGGGCTCGCGCAGCTCCGGGGCGTCGACCCGCTCCACGCGTACGTCGGTGCAGTCCACCCAGCTCGCCGCCTCCACCAGGGCCTGGGCCCCCGCCGGGACCGCCTTCGGGCCGTCCAGAGTGACCTGCTTGGCCACCAGCGTGCGTCCCTCGCGGGCCGGGTCCACGCGGCCGACGAGACGGCCGCCGGCCAGGACCGGCATCGCGAAGTAGCCGTGTATGCGCTTCTGCCGGGGGACGTAGGCCTCCAGGCGGTGGGTGAAGCCGAAGATCCGCTCCGTGCGTGCCCGTTCCCAGATCAGGGAGTCGAAGGGGGACAGGAGAGTCGTACGGTGGCGGCCGCGCGCCGGGGTGGCCAGGGCTGCGGGGTCCGCCCAGGCTGGTTTGGCCCAGCCCTCCACCGTGACCGGGACGAGGCCGGAGTCGGTGATCACCGCGTCGACCTGCTCGCCCTTGAGGCGGTGGTAGTCGGCGATGTCCGCGCGGGTGCCGACGCCGAGGGACTGGCCGGCGAGGCGGACCAGGCGGCGCAGGCACTCGGTGTCGTCGAGCTCGTCGCGCAGCAGGGCGTCCGGGATGGCGCGCTCCGCGAGGTCGTAGACGCGCTTCCAGCCGCGGCGCTCCACGCAGACGACCTCGCCGTACATCAGTGCGCGCTCCACGGCGACCTTGGAGCCGGACCAGTCCCACCAGTCGCCGGTCTTCTTCGCGCCGCCCAACTCCGTGGCGGTGAGGGGGCCTTCGGTGGTGAGCTGCTTGATCACCTGGTCGTAGACGCCGTCGGGGAGGTCATGGCCCCAGTGGGGGCGGTTGCGGTACGCGCGGCGGCGGAAGGCGAAGTGGGGCCATTCCTCCACCGGGAGGATGCAGGCGGCGTGTGACCAGTACTCGAAGGCGTGCGTGTCCTTCCAGTAGGCGTGCTCGACTGTCTTGCGGCCTACCGCGCCCAGGCGGGCGTAGGGGATGAGTTCGTGGGAGCGGGCCAGGACCGAGATGGTGTCGAGTTGGACCGCGCCGAGATGACGGAGGATGCCGCGGACGCCGGACCTGCGGTCGGGGGTGCCGAGGAGGCCCTGGGCGCGGAGGGCGATGCGGCGTGCCTCGTCTGCCGAGAGATCGGTGGTGGGGCGCGGGGTCGTCATGGCTCGCACGATAGGGGGTGGGACTGACAGTGGGGGGTGAGCTGGGGGTTTGTGCGCTGCGGCGGAGACGCAGCCGACTACGCCGGCTGGGTTCTTGCCGGCACATACGGTGCCGTCGACGGCAGGCCCAGGTCCGAGGGGAGCAGGGAGCCCACCCAGCAATCCCGGCGTACGCCCTTGTTGTTGATCGCGGAGCGCATCGTGCCTTCGATGGTGAAGCCGGTTCGTTCCGCTACCGCGCGGGATGCTGTGTTGCCGACCTCGGCTCGCCATTCGACTCGGTCGATGCAGGCCGCGGTGAAGGACCAGCGGACGGCGGTCAGGACTGCCTCGGACGTGTAGCCCTTGCCGCGGTGTTCCTTTGCCGTCCAGAACCCGATCTCTGCCACGCCCGGAGCGCGCATGGTCAGGCCGAGCATGCCGATCAGGTCCTCCCCTTCGGGGAGGAAGACGCCGAAGGTGAACATGGTGCCGTCCGCCCAGCCGTCGGGGACCAGTTGTTCGGTGAAGCTTCCGGCGTGTTCGGGGAGGTAGGGCGAGGGCATCGTGGTCCAGCGCAGGATGTCGGGGTCCTGGACGGCGCGATACACGGCGTCGGTGTCGTGCGGGCCGACCGTGCGCAGCAGGAGGCGGTCGGTTCTCAGCGTCACGGGGTCCATCGGCCGATTCTGCTTCGGGGCGGTCGTAGACGCCAGGCATTTGCCGTGCGTGATCGGGTGATCACAATTCGCGTAATTCGTCGGCGCCGTGCGGCACCATCCGCGGCGCCCGTCCGTTGTCCCTTCGAAGAGATGTGAAGCAGTGGACGGTCGCGGCATCGGCAGGCCTCCCGGCGTGGCGGGGTCCTCGCATACGATGGCCGTTGCTCAGTCAAGTCAAATGAAACCGACCGTCCCAGGCCCGACCGGCAAGGAGACCAACCCCCGTGTCCGTCCTCTCGAAGATCATGCGTGCAGGCGAAGGCAAGATCCTGCGCAAGCTGCACCGCATCGCGGACCAGGTCAACTCCATCGAAGAGGACTTCGTCGACCTCTCCGACGCCGAGCTGCGGGCGCTCACCGAGGAGTACAAGCAGCGCTACGCCGATGGTGAGACCCTCGACGACCTGCTCCCCGAGGCGTTCGCCACCGTCCGCGAGGCCGCCAAGCGCGCTCTCGGCCAGCGGCACTACGACGTGCAGATCATGGGTGGCGCCGCCCTCCACCTCGGTTATGTGGCCGAGATGAAGACCGGTGAGGGCAAGACCCTCGTCGGCACGCTGCCCGCGTATCTGAACGCGCTGTCCGGCAAGGGCGTCCACCTCATCACGGTCAACGACTACCTGGCCGAGCGCGACTCCGAGATGATGGGCCGCGTCCACAAGTTCCTGGGCCTGAGCGTCGGTTGCATCCTCGCCAACATGACGCCGGCCCAGCGCCGCGAGCAGTACGCGTGCGACATCACGTACGGCACGAACAACGAGTTCGGCTTCGACTACCTGCGCGACAACATGGCGTGGTCCAAGGACGAGCTCGTCCAGCGCGGCCACAACTTCGCCATCGTCGACGAGGTCGACTCCATCCTCGTCGACGAGGCCCGTACGCCGCTGATCATCTCCGGCCCGGCCGACCAGGCCACCAAGTGGTACGGCGACTTCGCCAAGCTGGTCACCCGCCTGAAGCGGGGCGAGCCCGGCAACCAGCTCAAGGGCATCGAGGAGACCGGCGACTACGAGGTCGACGAGAAGAAGCGCACCGTCGCCATCCACGAGTCCGGTGTCTCCAAGGTCGAGGACTGGCTGGGCATCGACAACCTCTACGAGTCGGTCAACACGCCTCTGGTGGGCTACCTCAACAACGCCATCAAGGCGAAGGAGCTCTTCAAGAGGGACAAGGACTACGTCGTCATGGACGGCGAGGTCATGATCGTCGACGAGCACACCGGCCGTATCCTCGCCGGCCGCCGCTACAACGAGGGCATGCACCAGGCGATCGAGGCGAAGGAAGGGGTGGACATCAAGGACGAGAACCAGACGCTCGCCACGATCACCCTGCAGAACTTCTTCCGCCTCTACAAGCGCCACGACCACGACGGCAAGGAACAGCCCGGTCTGTGCGGCATGACCGGTACGGCGATGACCGAGGCCGCCGAGTTCCACCAGATCTACAAGCTCGGCGTGGTCCCGATCCCGACCAACCGGCCGATGATCCGCAAGGACCAGTCGGACCTGATCTACCGCACCGAGGTCGCGAAGTTCGAGGCGGTCGTCGACGACATCGTCGAGAAGCACGAGAAGGGCCAGCCGATCCTCGTCGGCACGACGTCGGTCGAGAAGTCCGAGTACCTCTCGCAGCAGCTCAGCAAGCGCGGCGTCCAGCACGAGGTGCTGAACGCCAAGCAGCACGACCGTGAGGCGATCATCGTCGCCCAGGCCGGCCGCAAGGGCGCCGTGACCGTGGCCACCAACATGGCCGGCCGTGGTACGGACATCAAGCTCGGCGGCAACCCCGAGGACCTCGCCGAGGCCGAGCTGCGCCAGCGCGGCCTCGACCCCGAGGAGCACATCGAGGAGTGGGCCGCGGCGCTGCCCGCCGCCCTGGAGCGGGCCGAGAAGGCGGTGCAGTCCGAGTTCGAGGAGGTCAAGGAGCTCGGCGGGCTCTACGTCCTCGGCACCGAGCGGCACGAGTCGCGGCGTATCGACAACCAGCTGCGCGGTCGTTCCGGCCGTCAGGGCGACCCGGGCGAGTCCCGCTTCTACCTCTCCCTCGGCGACGACCTGATGCGCCTGTTCAAGGCCCAGATGGTCGAGCGCGTGATGTCTATGGCGAACGTCCCGGACGAGGTGCCGATCGAGAACAAGATGGTCACGCGCGCGATCGCGTCCGCCCAGTCGCAGGTCGAGCAGCAGAACTTCGAGACCCGTAAGAACGTCCTGAAGTACGACGAGGTCCTCAACCGCCAGCGTGAGGTCATCTACGGCGAGCGGCGCCGCGTCCTGGAGGGCGAGGACCTGCACGAGCAGGTCCAGCACTTCATGGACGACACCATCGACGCCTACATCACCGCGGAGACCGCCGAGGGCTTCGCCGAGGAGTGGGACCTGGACCGGCTGTGGGGCGCCTTCAAGCAGCTCTACCCGGTGAAGGTCACCATCGAGGAGCTGGAGGAGGCGGCCGGCGACCGTGCCGGGCTCACCGCCGACTTCATCTCGGAGTCCATCAAGGACGACATCCACGAGCAGTACGCGGCGCGTGAGGCGCAGCTCGGCTCCGAGATCATGCGTGAGCTGGAGCGCCGGGTCGTGCTGTCGGTGCTGGACCGCAAGTGGCGCGAGCACCTCTACGAGATGGACTACCTCCAGGAGGGCATCGGCCTGCGTGCGATGGCCCAGAAGGACCCGCTGGTCGAGTACCAGCGCGAGGGCTTCGACATGTTCACCGCCATGATGGAGGGCATCAAGGAGGAGTCCGTCGGCTACCTGTTCAACCTGGAGGTCCAGGTCGAGCAGCAGGTCGAGGAGGTCCCGGTCGAGGACAAGCCGACGCCGGAGAAGGGCGTGCAGGACGCGGTTCCGGCGCAGGCGGGCGCGCGTCCGGAGATCCGCGCGAAGGGTCTGGACGCTCCGCAGCGGCGGAACCTGCACCTCTCCGCGCCGACCGTGGACGGCGCGGGCGGCACCGTCGAGAGCGACTGGTCCGACGACGGGGAGCCTGTGCGCTCGGAGTCGGACGGCCTCACGCGCGCGGAGCGCCGCAAGCAGGCGCGTGGCGGACGGCGTCGTAAGAAGTAGTTCCGCAGCGCCTGGAAGGGCGTTGTAGCGGCTGTGAGGGCCGGGCACCTCCATGGGGTGCCCGGCCCTTCGGCATGAGGCCCTACGGCCGCCTCAGCGCGCCTCAGTCGTCGAGGGCGCGTGGGCGGGCCGGGCCGCCCAGTTCCACCGCCGTGCAGCGCCAGCGCAGATCCGGGCCCTGTTCCAGGCGGAAGGCCATGGCGCGCAGGCGGTCGCCGGCGCCGATGCGGGCGAAGGCCTCGATGGCGCCGGGGGAGGGGACGTAGTAGCCGATGTCGCGGACCACCGGGCGGGTGCCGCGGGTGGTGCGCAGGGGGCCGCGTTCGGCGAGCCAGGCCAGGTCGTCGTAGGCGCGGCCGGCGGTGTGGCGGAGCATGCAGTGGACGGGGCGTTGTCCGCTGAGGACGGCGAGGAGGCGGTCCGCGAAGACGTCGGTGGGGCGGGGCTGGGGGACGGCGGGCGCGATCGGGCGGCGGGGCGTCTGGGGCGGTACGGCGGGCGCGGCCTCGGTGCTTCTCGTGTTCGTGGGGCTCGTTGCCGCCGGTGGGCGGTTGTCGCGGGGCCTGCCCCCGGCCGGGGTGCGGGGTGGCGTGCCGCCCGGGCGGCGGGGGTCGCGGCGGCCCGGCGGGCGGGCGCCGGGGTGGTTCTTCGCCCTCGTCATGACCTTGTTCATGGGTGCCCCCGGTGGGTCGGCCCGGGATCTATACCGGGCGGTAACTTTGTGGTTGGGGATCTTGTACGGGGCGCGGGCGGCGAGCATCAAGTGCGGGCGGGGGCGGGTCGGGGGCCCGGAATCTTCACCTATCCGGATGACCTGGGGGGTCCCCGGCGCCGGGACGGCGGGGGTGTGCCGGGTGAGTTTCCGGACGTGAGTGGACGGCCGCAGGAGCGCGGGTGGGGCCTCGAAAGGGGACGGCCGCACGTATCCTGAAGGCCCTTCGGGAGGTGCGGGACCGCCCTCTCCGGGACTGTTGCGGAGCCTCCGACCACGAAAGCGGCCAGCCATGCGCGTCTACGTCCCCCTGACCCTTCCTGGTCTCGCCGAGGCGTACAAGACGGGCGAACTGGGGAGCGGGCCGCTGCTCGCCTACGCCGTCACGCCCGCGTTGCGCGAGTGGTATCTCTCGGACGACATCGAGGAGCTGGAGTACGCGGCGCTGAACCGGGCGGCGGTGGCGTCGCTGCGGTTGCTGGCGGCGGATTCCGGGGCCGTGCGACGGCGGGTGGTCGTCGCGGTCGACGTGCCCGACGGGGCGGCGGCGGCCGATCCCGACCGGGGGCTGGATCCCGCGGCGCTCGGTGAGGTGCGGGTCGCTGGGGCGGTGCCGCTCGGGAAGGCGGCGTCCGTGCATGTCGACGGTGGCGACGCGGAGGCGGATGTGGCCGCCGCGGTGGAGGCGCTGGAGGCGGCGGACGGCGGGGACGACGACGCGCAGTTCGTCGTGGACGGGGCCGAGGACCATGAGCTGCTGTGGTACGCGACCCAGGAGATCCCGAATCTGGTGGGGCTCGGGGGATGAGGGTGGCGCGCTGCTCGCGGTTTCCCCGCCTTGACCTGCGTCTCTCTTGATTGTCAGTGGCGGCGGGTACGTTTTTGGCATGGGGAAGCGAGTAGGGGCGCACATCGTCTGGGACTGGAACGGGACGCTGTTCCACGACAACGACGCGATCATCGGGGCCACGAACGCGGCGTTCGCCGAGCTGGGGCTTGAGCCGATCACGATGGAGCAGTACCGGGCGCTGTACTGCGTGCCGGTGCCGAAGTTCTATGAGCGGCTGCTGGGACGGTTGCCCACCGATGCCGAGTGGGAGGTCATGGACGCGACCTTTCATCGGTACTACACCGAGCACCGGGTGCGGTGCGGGCTGACCGAGGGGGTGACCGAGCTGCTCGCCGACTGGGGGGCGGCCGGGCGCAGTCAGTCGATCCTGAGCATGTACGGGCATGACGAACTGGTGCCGTTGGTGCGGGGGTTCGGGATCGAGGCGCACTTCATACGGGTGGACGGCCGGACCGGGCCCTCCGGGGGGAGCAAGGCCGAGCACATGGTGCGGCATCTCGGGGCGCTGGGCGGGGTGGATCCGTGGCGGACCGTGGTGATCGGAGACGCGGCCGATGACGCGGTGGCGGCGCTGCATGTGGGGGCGCGGGCCGTGTTGTACACCGGGGGGTCGCACAGCCGGGCCAGTCTGGAGGGGGTGGGGGTTCCGGTGGTGGACACCCTGGACGAGGCGGTCGCGGAGGCGGAGCGGTTGGCGGCGTAGGCGGCCGGCCGCCGCTGCGACGCGACTGTCCGCAGCGGCGGTGTGCGGTGGACTCGTTACGTCACCGGAGCCTTCGCTCGCAGCACCGTCAGGAATTCCCGCATCCAGCCGCTGTGGTCCGGCCAGGCTCGGGAGCTGACGAGGGTGCCGTCGACCACCGCTTCGGCGTCCTGGAAGATCGCGCCGGCTGACTGCATGTCGAGTTCGAGGGCGGGGTACGCCGTGACCCGGCGGCCCCGTAGGCCGTCGATGGCGGCCGTGAGCAGGGGGCCGTGGCAGATCTGGGCGATCGGTTTGTCGGCGTCGATGAAGGACTTCAGGATCTTGCGGAGTTCCGGGTCGTTGCGGAGGTACTCGGGGGCCCGGCCGCCGGGGATGACCACGGCGGCGTACTCGCCGGGGTCCACCTCGGAGAAGGCCAGGTCGGCGGGCCAGCTGTAGCCGGGCTTCTCCGTGTACGTGTCGAAACCGGGTTCGAAGTCATGGACGACGAACTGCAGCTTCTTGCGGGCGGGGGCGGCGATGTGGACGTCGTAGCCCTCCTCGCGCAGGCGCTGGTAGGGGTACAGGACCTCCAGTGACTCCGCTGCGTCGCCGGTGACGATGAGGATTTTCGCTGTCATGTCGGTGCGCTCCCCTTTTTCGGGATGGCGTCCCGCCGGGTGGTGTAGCCGATCAACGGACCGGAACTCGCAGGTCACGCCGGGTACTTCGACCGGCTGAGGCACTCCCCGCGCCTGACCGGGCCACTTCGCGTGCCGCGCCAACGGAGAGATCATCGCGAGCCAGGTACCGGAAGGCGAAGCGCATGATCGCTTACACCACCTCGCGGGACGCGACCTTTTTCGGCCGTGGACCGCGACTTCGTCGGGCTCTCTGGCAACGTGCCTCGGTTGGTCGGGCTTGCCAAGAGGGCCCGCACCGCGCGAATACGCCACCCCCCACACCTCCGCCCCTGTGCAGAACGTCAAACTTCCACCCCCGGTTTTGTACACATACGGCTCATGACGGGCCCCCGGTAATCAGCGATAGCCTTGTGGCGTGATCAGCGCGATAGCTCGCGGGGGCACTGCCGCCCCTGCCCTGCGCCCGGTGAGCACGGATGACATCCGTGGCCGGGTGGTGGTCGCTGGTCTTCGCGGGCGGGGTGGGGACGAGAGAGTTCCCACGGCGGCGCCCAACCCCTCGGTGACGGCGCTGCGGAGAGCAGTGTCACACCCGGCGGTCGCGCCGATTTTGGCTGATATCCCCCCGCTCATCTCACCTCGCGGCATAGCGTCGAAGCAGACCGGACACCCCGCGTCGCGACGTTACGTCGGAGGAGACGAGACCGTACTTCCTTCTACGTCACGCAACGGCGCGCGACAGGAGCCAGAGGACAATGCAGACCAAGCTGGACGAAGCAAAGGCCGAGCTGCTCGAACGGGCCGCCCGGGTAGCTGAGAACAGCCCGGTCGGGGGGCACCTACCGACTGGGATCACGGGCGAGAGCACCCCGGACCGGGACACCGTGCTCTCGTTCCTCCAGCGCTACTACCTGCACACCGCCCCGGAGGACCTCACCGACCGCGACCCGGTCGATGTCTTCGGAGCCGCCTTCTCGCACTACCGGCTGGCCGAGACCCGTCCGCAGGGCACGGCCAATGTGCGGGTCCACACACCCACCGTCGAAGAGAACGGCTGGACCTGCAGCCACTCCGTCGTCGAGGTCGTCACCGACGACATGCCCTTCCTGGTCGACTCGGTCACCAACGAGCTGACCCGTCAGGGACGCGGCATCCATGTCGTCATCCACCCCCAGGTCGTCGTCCGCCGCGATGTCACCGGCAAGCTCGTCGAGGTGCTCGCCACCCCTCCGGCCGCCGGTGAGCGCCCGCACGACGCGCACACCGAGTCCTGGATCCACGTAGAGATCGACCGCGAGACCGACCGCGCCGACCTGAAGCAGATCACCGCCGATCTGCTGCGCGTCCTGTCCGACGTCCGCGAGGCCGTCGAGGACTGGGAGAAGATGCGCGACGCCTCGATCCGGCTCTCCGAGAGCCTCGGCGAGGAGCATGTCCCCGGCGATCTGCCGGGACCGGAGGTCGAGGAGGCCCGCGAACTGCTCCAGTGGCTGGCCGCCGACCACTTCACCTTCCTCGGCTACCGCGAGTACGAGCTGCGCGACGACGACTCGCTCGCCGCCGTCCCCGGCACCGGGCTCGGCATCCTGCGCTCCGACCCGCACCACGCCGGTGAGGACGCCCACCCCGTCAGCCCCTCCTTCGAGCGGCTGCCCGCCGACGCCCGCGCCAAGGCCCGCGAGCACAAGCTGCTGGTGCTCACCAAGGCCAACAGCCGCGCCACCGTCCACCGGCCGTCGTATCTGGACTACATCGGCGTCAAGAAGTTCGACGCCGAGGGCAATGTCGTCGGTGAGCGACGCTTCCTCGGCCTCTTCTCCTCCGCCGCGTACACCGAGTCCGTCCGCCGCGTCCCCGTCATCCGCCGCAAGGTCGCCGACGTCCTCAAGCGCGCCGGGTTCTCGCCCAACAGCCACGACGGGCGCGACCTGCTCCAGATCCTGGAGACCTACCCGCGCGACGAGCTCTTCCAGACGCCCGTCGACGAGCTCCAGTCGATCGTCACCAGCGTGCTGTACCTCCAGGAGCGCCGGCGCCTGCGCCTCTACCTGCGCCAGGACGAGTACGGCCGCTACTACTCCGCCCTCGTCTACCTGCCCCGGGACCGCTACACCACCGGCGTCCGGCTGCGGATCATCGACATCCTCAAGGAGGAGCTCGGCGGTATCAGCGTCGACTTCACCGCCTGGAACACCGAGTCGATCCTGTCCCGGCTGCACTTCGTGGTCCGTGTCCCGCCGGGCACCGAGCTGCCGCAGCTCAGCGACCTGGACAAGGAGCGCATCGAGGCCCGCCTGGTCGAGGCCGCGCGCTCCTGGGCCGACGGCTTCGCCGAGGCGATGAACGCCGAGCTCGGCGAGGAGCGGGCCGCGGAGCTGCTGCGCCGCTACAGCAACGCCTTCCCCGAGGGCTACAAGGCCGACCACACCCCGCGCGCCGCGGTCGCCGACCTCGTCCACCTCGAAGCGCTCGGCGAGGAGAAGAACTTCGCGCTCAGCCTGTACGAGCCGGTCGGCGCCGCCCCCGAGGAGCGCCGCTTCAAGATCTACCGCAAGGGCGCGGCCATCTCCCTGTCCGCCGTCCTGCCGGTGCTCAGCCGGCTCGGCGTGGAGGTCGTCGACGAGCGGCCCTACGAGCTGCGCTGCTCGGACCGTTCCGTCGCCTGGATCTACGACTTCGGCCTGCGCATGCCGCAGTTCGGCACCGGCGGTGTCGACTACCTCGGCGACGACGCCCGCGAGCGCGTCCAGGAGGCCTTCGCGGCCACCTGGACCGGCCAGGCCGAGAACGACGGCTTCAACGCCCTGGTGCTGAGCGCCGGTCTTACCTGGCGGCAGGCCATGGTCCTGAGGGCCTACGCGAAGTACCTGCGGCAGGCCGGGTCCACCTTCTCGCAGGACTACATGGAGGACACCCTCCGCAACAACGTCCACACCACCCGGCTGCTGGTCTCCCTGTTCGAGGCGCGGATGTCCCCGGACCGCCAGCGCGCCGGGCACGAGATCGTGGACGCCCTGCTCGAAGAGGTCGACGCGGCCCTGGACCAGGTGGCGAGTCTCGACGAGGACCGCATCCTGCGCTCCTTCCTGACCGTCATCAAGGCGACCCTGCGCACCAACTTCTTCCAGGAGGCCGCGGGCGGCGCCCCGCACGAGTACGTCTCCATGAAGTTCGACCCGCAGGCCATCCCGGACCTGCCGGCGCCGCGTCCGGCGTACGAGATCTGGGTGTACTCGCCGCGGGTCGAGGGTGTGCACCTCAGGTTCGGCAAGGTCGCGCGTGGTGGTCTGCGCTGGTCCGACCGGCGTGAGGACTTCCGGACCGAGATCCTCGGTCTGGTGAAGGCGCAGATGGTGAAGAACACCGTCATCGTGCCGGTCGGCGCGAAGGGCGGATTCGTCGCCAAGCAGCTGCCGGATCCGTCCGTGGACCGGGACGCGTGGCTCGCCGAGGGCATCGCCAGCTACAAGACGTTCATCTCGGCGCTGCTCGACATCACCGACAACATGGTCGCCGGCGAGGTCGTGCCGCCCGCCGACGTCGTCCGGCACGACGAGGACGACACCTACCTGGTGGTCGCCGCCGACAAGGGCACCGCGACCTTCTCCGACATCGCCAACCAGGTCGCCGAGCAGTACAACTTCTGGCTCGGTGACGCCTTCGCCTCCGGCGGCTCGGCCGGTTACGACCACAAGGGCATGGGCATCACCGCCCGCGGCGCCTGGGAGTCCGTCAAGCGGCACTTCCGCGAGCTGGACGTGGACACCCAGACCGAGGACTTCACGGTCGTCGGCATCGGCGACATGTCCGGTGACGTGTTCGGCAACGGCATGCTGCTCAGCGAGCACATCCGGCTGGTCGCGGCCTTCGACCACCGGCACATCTTCATCGACCCGAACCCGGACGCGGCCACCTCGTACGCCGAGCGCCGCCGTATGTTCGAGCTGCCGCGCTCCAGCTGGGCCGAGTACGACACCGACCTGATCTCGGCCGGCGGCGGTGTCTTCCCGCGTACCGCCAAGGCGATCCCGGTCAACGCCCACATCCGCGAGGCCCTCGGCATCGAGGGCAAGGTGTCCAAGATGACGCCCGCCGAGCTGATGAAGGCGATTCTGAAGGCGCCGGTGGACCTGCTGTGGAACGGCGGCATCGGTACGTACGTCAAGGCGTCCACCGAGTCGAACGCGGACGTCGGCGACAAGGCCAATGACGCCATCCGCGTCGACGGCGCCGACCTGCGGGTCAAGGTCGTCGGCGAGGGCGGCAACCTGGGGCTGACCCAGCTCGGCCGGATCGAGTTCGCCAGGCACGGCGGCAAGATCAACACCGATGCCATCGACAACAGCGCGGGCGTGGACACCTCCGACCACGAGGTGAACATCAAGATCCTGCTCAACAGCCTGGTCACCGACGGCGACATGACCGTCAAGCAGCGCAACAAGCTGCTCGCGGAGATGACCGACGAGGTCGGCCGGCTGGTCCTGCGCAACAACTACGCGCAGAACACGGCCATCGCCAACGCGCTCGCCCAGTCCAAGGACATGCTCCACGCCCAGCAGCGCTACATGCGCCACCTGGTGCGCGCAGGTCTGCTCGACCGAGCCCTGGAGTTCCTGCCCACCGACCGCCAGATCCGCGAACGGCTCGGCACGGGAGACGGTCTGACCGGCCCGGAGACGGCCGTCCTGCTGGCGTACACGAAGATCACGGTCGCCGAGGAGCTGCTGCACACCTCGCTCCCCGACGACCCCTATCTGCGCGGGCTGCTGGAGGCGTACTTCCCCTCCGCGCTGCGCGAGCAGTTCCCCGAACACATCGACAGCCACCCGCTGCGCCGTGAGATCACCACGACCGTGCTGGTCAACGACACGGTCAACACCGGTGGTACGACGTATCTGCACCGGCTGCGCGAGGAGACCGGGGCCTCGCTCGAGGAGATCGTCCGGGCGCAGACCGCGGCCCGCGCGATCTTCCGCTCGGCGCCCGTGTGGGACGCGGTCGAGGCCCTGGACAACCAGGTCGAGGCCGCCGTACTGACCAGGATCCGGCTGCACTCGCGCCGGCTCGTGGAGCGCGGCACGCGCTGGCTGCTCAACAACCGGCCCCAGCCGCTCCAGCTCACCGAGACCGTCGACTTCTACGGCGAGCGGGTCGAGCAGGTCTGGCAGCAGCTGCCGAAGCTGCTGCGCGGCGCGGACCTGGAGTGGTACCAGCAGATCTACGACGAGCTGTCCGCGGCCGGTGTCACGGACGAACTCGCCACCCGGGTGGCAGGGTTCTCCTCCGCCTTCCCGGCGCTCGACATCGTCTCGGTGGCCGACCGCATGGGCAGGGAGCCGCTGGATGTCGCCGAGGTCTACTACGACCTCGCCGACCGGCTGCGGATCACCCAGCTCATGGACCGCATCATCGAGCTGCCCCGCAACGACCGCTGGCAGTCCATGGCCCGCGCCTCCATCCGCGAGGACCTCTACGCCGCCCACGCGGCGCTGACCTCGGACGTCCTCGCGGTCGGCAACGGCTCCTCCACCCCCGAGCAGCGCTTCAAGGCGTGGGAGGAGAAGAACGCGGCGATCCTCGGCCGGGCGCGCACCACCCTGGAGGAGATCCAGGGCTCGGAGACGTTCGACCTCGCCAACCTGTCGGTGGCGATGCGGACGATGCGCACGCTCCTGCGGACGCATTCGTAGGCGGTACGACGGCGAAGGGCGCCCCGAGCCGGCACGGCCCGGGGTGCCCTTCGTTCTCTTAGGAGCTCTCGTAGGAGCTAGGCGGGCTGGGTCACCTTCGGCTTGGGCTTGGCCTTGGGCCTCTTGTCGCCGGTGAAGGCCTCGTACTCCTTCAGGACGTCCTCGGTCGGGCCGTCCATGCGCAGTTCGCCGCGCTCCAGCCACAGCACGCGGTCGCAGGTGTCGCGGATCGACTTGTTGTTGTGGCTGACCAGGAACACCGTGCCCGCGTGCTTGCGCAGTTCGCGGATGCGCTGCTCGGAGCGCCTCTGGAAGGCGCGGTCGCCGGTGGCGAGGGCCTCGTCGATGAGCAGGACGTCATGGTCCTTGGCGGCGGCGATGGAGAAGCGGAGCCGGGCGCCCATGCCGGAGGAGTAGGTGCGCATGGGCAGGGTGATGAAGTCGCCCTTCTCGTTGATGCCGGAGAAGTCGACGATCTCCTGGTACCGCTCCTTGATCTGCTCGCGGGACATGCCCATGGCGAGGCCGCCGAGGTAGACGTTGCGCTCGCCGGTCAGGTCGCCCATCAGGGCCGCGTTCACGCCGAGCAGGGAGGGCTGGCCGTCGGTGTAGATGGCGCCGCTCTCCACCGGCAGCAGGCCCGCGACCGCCTTGAGCAGGGTCGACTTGCCCGAGCCGTTGGTGCCGATGAGCCCGATGGCCTCGCCCTTGTAGGCGACGAAGGACACCTTCTTCACGGCGTGCACCTTGCGCACGCCGGACGCCTTCTCGGTCTGCTTGCGCCGCAGGATGCGGTTGAGGGCGGCGGTGGCGGAGCCGCGGCCCGCGCCGGTGCCGTTGACGCGGTAGACGATGTCGACGCGGTCCGCGATGACGGTGGGGGTCTGGTCGTTCAGGTGCTCAGCCACGGCCGTACGTCTCCTCAGCCTTCCAGAAGTAGATGAAACCGCCGACCCCGGCGAGCAGCGCCCAGCCGGTGGCGAGCGCCCACACGTGCGGGGGCAGCTGGCTCCCGTGGAAGCTGTCGATCAGGGCGAAGCGCATCAGGTCGATGTAGACGGCGGGCGGATTGGCCTGGAGCACCGGGCCCACCCAGGCCGGCCAGTCGCCGTGCTTGGCCAGCAGGCGGTCGATGCTCCACATCACACCCGAGGTGTACATCCAGGTGCGCAGCACGAACGGCATCAGCTGGGCGATGTCGGGGGTCTTCGCGCCCACCCGGGCCATGATCAGCGAGACGCCGGCGTTGAAGGTGAACTGGAGCACCAGGGCCGGAACGGCGAGCAGCCAGGAGGCGGCGACGGGCACGCCGAAGGCGAGCAGGATGACGACCAGGGCGAGCATCGAGAACAGCAGCTGCTGGAGCTGCTGGAGGCAGAACGAGATCGGCAGCGCGGCCCGGGGGAAGTGCAGGGCGCGGACGAGGCCGAGGTTGCCGGAGATCGCGCGGGTGCCCGAGAGGATCGAGCTCTGGGTGAAGGTCCAGATGAACACGCCCGTGACCAGGAACGGGACGTAGTCCGGCACACCGTCCTTGGTGCCCAGCAGCACGCCGAAGATCAGGAAGTAGACGGCCGCGTTCAGCAGCGGGTTCATCACCTGCCAGAGCTGGCCGAGCTTCGCCTGGCTGTACTGGGCGGTCAGCTTGGCCGTGGAGAACGCGGCGATGAAGTGGCGCCGGTCCCACAGCCGGCGGACGTACTCGGGCAGGGAGGGGCGGGCACCACTGACCGAGAGGCCGTGGCGGGCGGCGAGGGCCGCGGGGTCGACGTCGGTGTCGGGTGGGGCCGTCGTCGTCGGGGGCGGTGTGTCGAGGACCTGGCTCACATCCGCTGCTTTCGCTCGGGGGGTGGGGGTGCGCGGTCCCGGCGCCCGGCGTTCGCTCACCGGACTCCTGATGTTCGCTTACGTCGGGACGGGACCGTATCGTCGCAACGCGAGCCTAGGCCGATTTGACGTCGGAACGCAACCGTTTCGTCGTAACGCCCTATGCTGGTCGGCATGACGACGAACGCCGACGGACCCCAGCCGCGTCCGCGCCGCCGGGCCCCTGCGGGGGCGGCCGTGCTGCGGGCGGACGTGACGGAAGCGATCCGGGCGGCCGTGTTCGAGGAGCTCGCCGCCGTCGGATACGCGCGGATGTCCATCGAGGGGATCGCGCGGCGGGCGGGTGTCGGGAAGACGGCGGTGTACCGGCGGTGGCGGTCGAAGCTGCACCTGGTGCTGGACGTGGTGTCCGCGCTGGCCGTGCAGGGGCTGCCGATGCCGGACACCGGGTCGTTGGAGGGGGATCTGCGGCTGCTGTACGAGGTGACCTCGCGGGCGCTGCGGCACCCCGTCGCTTCGCAGATCATCCCGGACCTTCAGGCGGAGGCCGCGCGTAATCCCGAGATCGCCGAGGCCATGCAGAAGGCGTTGCGGGAGGGGCAGGACGGGGTCGCCAGCGGGATCGTGGCGGCTGCGGAGCGGCGGGGGGAGGTCCGGGAGGGGGTCGACCACGATCTCGCGCTGGACCTGATCTCCGGGCCGCTGTACTGGCGCGCGGTGGTGATCCGGAGCCCGAAGCCGCCGAAGGGGTATCTGGCGTCGCTGGCCCGGGCTACGGCGGGGGCGCTGAGGGCGTTGTGAGCAGTGCGCGGGTCAGCCTCGCCAACTCCTCCGCGTCCAGCATCCGTTCGCCGAACCCCGGCAGCGGTACGTGCAGCAGTTCCGTCCAGCGTTTCGGTACGGCGCTGATGCCGTACACCGCTCCCGCCGGCCCCGGCAGCGGTACGGGCGCCGGCGGCGACAACCCGTTGACGCCACCCGGATCAGCTCATGGAAGATCGCCGTCCGCTCCCACGCCGCCCTGTCTCCATGGGCCGAACTCGAAGGGCGCCCCCAAGGCGTCACCCACCGCTGAGCCGATGACCGCGCCGGTCGCAGAGCGAGTATCCCCGCAGGCTAGTCGCGCGCCGCTGCCGGATACAGGCGCACCCAGCCGTCCCAGGCCGACGTGATCATGTCCTGGACGTCGTGCTTGGCCTTCCAGCCGAGCTCGGTGGCCGCTCGGTCGGAGGAGGCGACCACACGGGCCGGGTCACCGGGGCGGCGCGGGGTGGTCGTCGGGGGGCGGTCGTAGCCGGTGATGGCGTTGATCCGGTCGATCATCTCGCGGACCGATACGCCTTCCCCCCGGCCGATGTTCAGGGTCAGGTTCCTGCCCGGGGACGACTGAAGCGCCCGCGCCGCCGCCACGTGCGCCTCCGCCAGGTCGACCACGTGGATGTAGTCCCGTACGCAGGTGCCGTCCGGCGTCGGGTAGTCGTCGCCGAAGATGCGTGGGGGTTCGTTCTCCGTGAGCTTCTCGAAGACCATCGGGATGAGGTTGAAGACGCCCACGTCGGCCAGTTCCGGGGCCGCCGAGCCCGCCACGTTGAAGTAGCGGAGCGATGCCGTCGACAGGCCCGTCGCCCTCGCCGTCGCCCTCACCAGCCACTCGCCCGCCAGCTTGGTCTCGCCGTAGGGGGACAGCGGGGCGCACGGTGTCTCCTCGGTGACCAGCTCCACGTCCGGCATGCCGTAGACCGCCGCCGAGGAGGAGAACACGAAGGAGGGAACGCCGGCCGAGGTCACCGCCTCCAGCAGGACGCGCAGGCCCTCCACGTTCTCCCGGTAGTAGCGCAGCGGCTGCTCCACCGACTCGCCGACCTGTTTCTTCGCCGCCAGGTGCACGACTCCGGTGATCTCGTGGTCCACGAGGGCGCGGCTCACATGCTCGGCGTCCAGGGTGGAGCCCACGACCAGCGGGACGTCATCGGGGACACGCTCGGAGATGCCGGTGGACAGATCGTCGTAGACGACGGTCCGCTCGCCCGCCTCGGACATCGCCCGTACGACATGCGCCCCGATGTATCCGGCACCGCCGGTGATCAGCCAGGTCATGTGTGGCCGTCCCCTCGTCAGTTGGCCCGTGCGTGGAGCATAACCACTCCGATTTGCCGTCAATGAACGGTAATCGTTGGTTAATAGCACAAGATCTGAGATGTGGTGAGTCGGGAAACGGAAGCGGACGGCCGATTCCGGGCCTTGGCGGTCGGCCTGCCCACCGCCCTCATGCTGGCCCTCGGGCTCTGGGGCATCGACCGCGGCGGCATATGGCGCGACGAGGCAGTCACCTTCCAGGTCGCCCGCCGGTCGGTGCCGGAGATCTGGCGGCTGCTGCACGGCGTGGACGCCGTGCACGGCCTGTACTACCTGCTCATGCACACCGTCCTCGCCCTCCGCCCCGGCGAGGTCGTCCTCCGGCTGCCCTCGGTGGGCGGGGCCGCCGCCGCGGCCGGCCTGGTCGCGGCCCTCGGGATGCGGCTGGCCGGGCCCCGGGTCGGGCTGTGGGCGGGCCTGCTGTACGCCGTCACCCCCCTGGCCGGTCACTACGCGCAGGAGGGGCGGTCGTACGCCCTCGTCGGCGCGGGAGTCGCGGGCGCCACCCTGCTGCTCGTACGGGCGATGGACGGCGGACGCACCTGGCTCGCGTACACGGGTGTCGTCGGCCTCACCTGCCTGCTGCACGAGCTCGCCGTGCTGATGCTCTGCGCGCACGCCGTCACGCTGGCGGCGTCACGGGCCGGGCGGCGGGTGTGGGCGCGCTGGGCCGGAGCGGTGGTCGGCACCGGGCTGATGCTGCTGCCGCTGGTGCTGGCGTCCCGGGCGCAGGCGGGGCAGGTGGAGTGGCTGCCGGAGCCGGGGCTGGGGAGCGTGGAGCGGTTGCTGCGCGGCTTCGTCATCGCGCCCAAAGGGCTGGTCTTCGAGACCGGCGTGGTGCTGATGCTGGCGGGCCTCGCGGCCCGCGGGGTGGCCGCCGTGGCGCTGCCGCTGATGACGGTTCCGCCGGGCCTGCTGATGCTGGTCTCGCAGGTACGGCCGATGTACGACGACCGCTATGTGCTGTACTCGCTGGCCGGGGCGCCGCTGCTGATCGCGGCCGGCGCCGACCGGCTCGCCGACTGGATCGTGGGCCGGATGCCGTACGTCCCGCTCGCCGGCGCCCTCGCGGTCCTCGTCGCCTTCCTCCACCACCTCCCCCTGCACCGCCAGGACCGCGCCCCCGACCGGCGGCCGGACAACCTCGCCGCCGTCTCCGCCCTCGCCGCCGGACAGATCCGCCGCGGCGACCCCGTGCTGTTCGTGCCCTCCATCGGCCGGCGGGCGGCGGTGGCGTACCCGGAGGGGTTCCGGCAGGCCCGGGACATCGCGCTCAGGGAGCCCGGGCCGGACTCCGGGACGCTGTACGGCCGGGAGACCGGCGCCGGGGAGTTGCGACGCAGGCTCGCGGAGGTGGACCGGGTGTGGGTGGTGGCCGAGCCGTACACGCTGCGCTCGGACTGGCGGCCGCGCAACCCCGTTGAGCGCGCCAAGATCACGGTCGTATGGGAGGACTTCGTCCCGCGCGCCCAGTACGTGCGCGGGGGCGTGACCCTGCGCCTCTACGAGCGCCGCCCGACTACGGTGCTGCCGCTGACAGGGCCGCCGCGTCGAGGGCGGTGGTGAGCTCGTCCAGGCGGGAGCGCAGGGCGCCGATCTCCTCGACGTCGAAGCCGGTCGCCGCGGCGATCCGGCGCGGCACCTGGAGCGCCTGCTCACGCAGCGCCGAGCCCTCCTCGGTCAGCCGCACATCCACCGACCGCTCGTCGCGCGCGCTGCGCTCCCGGCGGACCAGACCGGCCGTCTCAAGCCGCTTCAGCAGCGGGGAGAGCGTGCCGGAGTCCAGCCGCAGGTGTTCGCCCAGCTTCTTGACGGGCAGGTCGCCGTGCTCCCACAGCACCAGCATCACCAGGTACTGGGGGTAGGTGAGACCGAGGTCCTTGAGGATCACGCGGTAGACGCCGTTGAAGGCGCGTGCGGCCGCGTGCAGGGAGAAGCAGATCTGGCGGTCCAGGCGGAGCCATTCCTCCTGGGGCGGGGTGGGTGTCTCGGTCCGGTTCATGCCTCCAGGGTAGCTCTTGCTCGCCATTTAGTTGTGTGCAATTTAATTGTGTGCTCTACTTGTGTCCGTCAACGAGCCCCGACTTTTCGAACAGGGATGGTTCATCCATGGACGCGATCTACACCGCCGTCGCCACCGCCACCCACGGCCGCGAGGGCCGTGCCATCAGCTCCGACGGCAAGCTCGACCTCCAGCTGGCCCCGCCGGTGGAGCTCGGCGGCAACGGCCAGGGCACCAACCCCGAGCAGCTCTTCGCCGCCGGTTACGCCGCCTGCTTCGCCAGCGCCCTCGGCCTCGTCGGCCGCCAGGCCAAGGTCGACGTCACCGAAGCCGCCGTCACCGGTGAGGTCGGCATAGGCAAGCAGGGCGCGGGCTTCGGTCTGAAGGTCACGCTGCGCGTCGAACTCCCCGACACCGTGGACGAGGCGACCGGCCGCAAGCTCGTCGAGCAGGCCCACCAGGTGTGCCCCTACTCCAACGCCACCCGCGGCAACATCGACGTCGACCTCGTCATCGAGTAACCCGCGCCAGAACCTCGCCCGTCCGCCGGCTCCACGCCACGACCACGGCCTCCTCGGGGACCGTTTGCCGGGGCGTCAGGTCTCGGGGTACAGGGCTCTCGCCAGGCGGCCCACGCCCGTCAGCACTACCAGCAGGTTCAGTGGGCCCGCGAGCTTCAGTGCCTCCCAGCCGCCCAGTCCCGTCAGCCGGGCGAACAGCCCCTGCGCCACCGCGTACGGCGAGTAGTACGGGCTGCCCTGGCCCGGCAGGGCGGCCGTCGGGTGCTGGGGGTCGAGGAGGTCCGTCTTCAGGCGCTCCACCACCGCCGCGTGCCGGCCCGCTTCGCAGCACAGGGGCAGGCTCCAGTAGGCCAGGGACATCAGCAGCCAGAAGAGGAAGCCGAAGAGCTGGTACGGGGTGGGGCGCCAGGTGCGGCCGCCGCGGAGGGCGGTCGCACCTTGCACGGTCCACCGGGCCGGAAGCGTTTCGGGCATTTGTCGTATGTTCCCGCTGGGGTCAACGGCTTGACCTCGCTTCACCTCATGGAGTGAGCCCGATCGGAGTGCCCCTGCGCGGGCAGGGAGACCTGGGCGCGCAGCAGGTGCTCCAGGAGCAGCGGTACGCCGATCACCGGGAGCAGCCAGGCCAGGGCGATCAGCCGGCCGCCCCAGATGGTGATGTCCGGGTGTCCCGCCTGGGTGAGGATGCCGGTGCCCGCCGCCGCGATCAGGAAGGCGCCGAAGGCCGGCCTGCGCAGCGCGCCCCACAGCCCCGCGCCCAGCGCGGCCAGGAACAGCGGCTCCCAGAACTGCCGCCGCAGCCACTCCGTCCAGAAGTTCGACGACAACTGCAGGAACTCGGGCCAGGGGTCGGCCCGGTCGGGCCGGGTGAAGTGGTCGGCCAGCAGATCCTGGACGCTCTCGGACGCCGACGGGTAGCCGAGCAGCTTCGCCAGGACGACGGTCCCCAGGGCGGCGCACAGCCCGAGCCCCGCGATCGCCGCGATGTCCCGCCCCGGCGCCCGCCCCTTGCGCAGACGCGTGACGGCGGTCAGCGCGCCCGCCCCTGCCAGGCACACCCCCAGGAACAGCGCCTGCGAGTGCTTCACCGTGAACAGTGCGGCCAGCGCACCCGCGATCAGCGCCAGCCCCGCCCGCCGCCCGTGCAGCACCAGCGCACACCCCCACACCGCCGCCAGCGTCAGGGCCATCAGCAGGCCCTCCGTCATGGGCCGCATGGCGATCGCCCCGGACGGCAGGACGTAGTAGAGCGCCTGGCCGGTCAGCGCGAGGGGGAGCGGTACCGACAGGGTGCGCAGGATCAGGAAGACCAGCACCCCGCCCGCCACCGCCACCGTGACCCCGGCCGCCCACAGCCCCCAGGTCACGCCGAGCACCGTCACGAACGGCACCAGGAAGACCGGATAGCCGGGCCGCACCTCGAAGATCCGCATGAAGCGTTCCGAGGCGAAGGGGACGGTGTGACCGGCCGTCCGCCCCGCCCGCAGCCGCGCCTCGACCTCGGGCCACTCCTTCGCCCGGCACGCCGCCATGACCTCGGGGGCGGGGTCGGGGCGGTGGAAGCGGATCACGTCCACGTTCTGCCTGCGGTGCGCGATCGACGCCTTGCCCGCGCAGTAGTGCTCGATGGTCGCGGTGGCGGCCTCCCGTTTGCTGTCCCCGCGCAGGCTGAGGGCGTACGAGAGGTAGTTCCGGGTGTCGGGGGTGTCCCGGCCGGTGACGTTCGCCAGTTGCAGGACGGCGAAGAGGGCGGCCAGGAGCAGCACCCAGGTGCGCGGCCTCACGAGGATCCCCGGCCGCCGGGCCGGCCGGCCGGACGCCAGGTGTGGGGCCGGCTCGGGGTCGGCCGCGACGGGCTGGAGGGCATGGGAACTCCCCTGGGTGAGAACGGCGTTCAGAAACGGTCGGTGAGGGACAGAGGTGCCGCCTGCTGCGGGGGGACGGTGAGCGGCGTGCGCGCGCGGCACGCCGCCGACGGCACCGGATGCCGCTCGGCCGGCGGCACGACCGGCGGCAGGCCCTTCTCCCCGAACACCACATGCCGTACGACCCGCTCGGCGGCGCGGCCGTCGTCGTACGGGCAAAAGCGCGTCCGGAACGCCGCGCGGAGCTGGGCGGAACGGGAGCCGCGCCAGTGGCCGGTGGCGAAGATGTCGATCAGCTCGTCCTCGCTGCGGGCGACCGCGCCCGGAGGGAAGGCGCGCACGTCGAAGTAGGTGCCGCGGGCGGCCTCGTAGGCCTCCTGGTCGTCGGCGTGGAGGACGATCGGGCGGTCCAGGTTGGCGTAGTCGAACATGATCGACGAGTAGTCGGTGAGCAGCGCGTCCGAGGCGAGGCAGAGGGACTCCACGCTCGGCTGGGCGGTGACGTCGATGACCTGGCGCGAGGTGGCGTCGGGGGCGAGCGGGCCGCCGCAGCGGCGGTGGGCGCGGGCCAGGATCACAAAGCGCGGGCCGAGGCGGCTCACCACATGGTCCAGGTCCAGGGTGGTGCGCTGGGTGCGGCGATAGTCGCGGTGGGTCGGGGCGTACAGGATCGCCACCGCGTTCTCGGGGATGCCGAGCGACTCGCGCAGCCGCGTCACGTCCGCCGAAGTGGCCTGCTGGAACACGTCGTTGCGAGGCTGGCCGTACTCCAGTGTCCGGTAGGCGCCGGGGTGGACGCGCTCCCAGGTCAGGGTGGAGTGGCGGTTGGCGGAGACGACGTAGTCCCAGGTGTCGACGGTGTCGAGGAGGGCGTCGAAGTCCATGTCGGCGGCCGCCGCGGGGCGTTCGCGCAGATCCAGGCCCATGTGCTTGAGGGGGGTGCCGTGCTGGGTCTGGACGACGATCTGGCCGGGGCGTTTGATCAGACGCAGGCCCTCGTTGTCGATCAGGTACCTGGAGCGGGCCAGCGCCGTCCAGTAGGCGGCCGTGCCGGGGGTGATACGGCGGGTGCCGACCGGGATCGTGTGGTGGTGCCCTGGGTGCGCGATCCATGCCGTGCGGATGTGCGGGGCGTGGGTGCGGAACGCCTGCTCCAGGGCGCCCGGGTTGCAGCCGTGGCCCTGACCGCCGTACGCGCAGAAGACGGCCCGGTCCTGGCGCAGGGGCAGCCGGAGCTGGATCCGGTAGTGCAGGCGCAGGGCGGCCGAGCGCAGGGTGCCCGCGAGTTTCACGGTGAGCTTGACGGCCTTGCGGCGCAGGGCCGCGGCCAGTCGCAGGGTGCGGTAGGTGCGGTGCAGGCCCAGGCGGACCAGGGCGTGCCGCAGGCGTTCGCGCGGGGAGGCGGGGGCGCCCGGGGCGCGGTGGCGGCGGCAGTGGGCGCGGGCCAGGCGCAGGAACTCGGCGCGGGTGCCGCGCGGGAGGCGAGCGAGGACGGCCGTCAGGGTGTCGAGCATGCGGCGGAACAACACCGGCCGCCAGGGGGCGAGTTCGGGACGCTCGGTGAGAAACGCGAAGACTCGGTCGTACTGCTCGAAGACCTCGAAGTGGCGGCGGGTGCCCGCCGTGCGGCGCTGCCGGTGGTGCACGCAGACCCGGTCCAGGGTGGCGATCGACTCGGCCGTCAGCAGGACCTCGTAAGTCCAGGGGGCGTCCTCGTAGTGGCCGGGCGGGAAGGCGAAGCCCGCTGCGAACTCCCGCCGGTAGGCCTTGTTCCAGGCCACCATCGGCAGGCGCAGCAGGCCCGGGCGGTCCTCCAGGCGGAACGGGGCCGGGCCCTGTTCGGTGAGCTGGACGAAGGCCTGGTCGCGGATCGCCTCGCCGGTCCAGCAGGTGCGGGCGTAGTCATGGACCAGGACGTCCGGCTCGCCCGTCTCCTTCAGGCGGTCGGCGATGGCCTCAAGGGCGCCGGGGGCCAGGGTGTCGTCGCCGTCGAGGAACAGCAGGTAGTCGCCGGTCGCCTCGGCCATACCCGCGTTGCGGGCGGGGCCCGGGCCCTGGTTGCGGGCCAGGCGCACCGGCCGTACGCGCGCGTCGCGGGCCGCGAACTCGTCGATGATCGCGCCACAGGCGTCCGGGGAGGCGTCGTCGACGGGGATCAGTTCCAGGTCGGGACACGACTGGGAGAGCACCGATTCCAGGCACGCGTGGAGATACGCCTGAACCTTGTACGCGGGGACGATGACACTGAACCTGGGCAACGGGCATCCATGGGTCGGCGCGGGCAGCGGGACGGGTCGGGCCTTGCCCGGGAACGGCCGGCGGAGTGAGTGGGTTACGTTGCGTTACGGCATACGGGGGATGGGCCGGTGAACGGTGAGGGGCCGACCGGTGACGTCCGGTCGGCCCCTCGATCCGCTTGTCGTACGGGCTACTTCACGGCGCCCGCCATCACCCCGGACACGAACTGCCGCTGGAACGCGAAGAACACGGCCAGCGGGATCACCATGGAGATGAAGGCGCCGGGCGCCAGCACCTCGATATTGCTGCCGAACTGCCGCACCTGCTGCTGGAGCGCGACCGTCAGCGGCTGGGAGCCGGAGTCCGAGAACACCAGCGCCACCAGCATGTCGTTCCACACCCACAGGAACTGGAAGATCCCCAGCGACGCGATGGCCGGGGCGCCGAGCGGCAGTACGACCGTCATGAACAGCCGTGCCTCGCCCGCGCCGTCGAGCCGCGCGGCCTCCAGCAGCTCCTTCGGGATCTCCGCGAAGAAGTTGCGCAACAGGAAGATCGCGAACGGCAGTCCGAACGCCACGTGGAACAGGACGACACCGGTGATGGAGCCGAAGATCCCCAGTTCCCCGAAGAGTTCGGACAGCGGGATCAGCGCCACCTGCACCGGCACCACCAGCAGCGCGATCACCACCATGAACCACCAGTCGCGGCCCTTGAAGTCCATCCACGCGAAGGCGTATCCGGCCATCGCGCCGATGATCACCACGAGCAGGGTCGCCGGGACGGTGATCCACACGGTGTTGAACAGGGCGTTGGTGATGTCGTCGTTCTCCAGCAGGGTGCTGTAACTCTCGGTGGTGAGCTGGGCCGGTGCCGTGAAGACCTTCCACCAGCCCGAGGAGGCGATGTCGGTCGGCTCGCGGAACGAGGACACCAGCAGTCCGAAGGTGGGCACCAGCCAGAACAGCGCCACCAGCAGCAGGAAGGTGCGCAGCGCCCCGCCCGCCGCTCCGCTCGCCACCCGGGAGGCCCAGGACCGCTTGCCGCGTACGGAGGTGTCGAGTGCGGTCACCGCTCGCGCTCCTTCCTGAGCCGGCGGATGTTGACGATCATCACCGGGATCACGAGCAGCAGCAGGATGATGCCGATCGCGCTGCCCAGCCCGTAGTTGCCCCCGCCGCCGAAGGACGACAGGAACAGCTGCAGCGCCAGCACATTGGCCTCGTCCTGGGTGGGCTGCGGGGCGATGATGTACACCAGGTCGAAGATCTTCATCACGTTGATCATCAGCGTGATGAGGACGACGATCAGGACCGGTGCCAGCATCGGCACCGTGATTCTGCGGAACACCTGCCACTCGTTGGCGCCGTCGACCCGCGCCGCCTCCAGCAGGTTGCGGTCGACTCCCGCGAGCCCGGCCGCGATCAGCACCATCGCGAAGCCCGCCCACATCCAGACGTACGCCCCGATGATCGACGGTGTCACCAGGGTGGGGCCCAGCCAGTCGATGCCGTTGTAGGGCGCCGCGAAGTTCGACCCCGGCAGGCGCAGTTGGGCGCCGTCGGCCGAGTCGGGCAGGGTGAAGGTGCCGTCCGCGCCGCTGGTCGCCGAGGCGACCACCTTGCCGTCCTTGACCGCCTCGACCTTGACGCCCTCCAGCGCCTTCTCACCCGCGTCGACCCGGCCCTTCTCACCGCCGCCCCCGAGCTTGAAGTCCAGCCAGACCGTGCCCGTGACGCCCTCGCCGGTCGCCGCCCTGGCGTCCTCGGGGGAGCCCGGCACCTTGTTGGGCGCGATACCGACGAGGGGGAGCAGCGCCGGAGTGCCCGCCTCGACCGTGCCCGTCGTGGTGAACGAACCGCCGCCGGACGCCTTCAGATCGCTGACCTGGGCGTTCGGGCGGGCCTTCGGATAGACGGAGGAGTCGGCGAAGGTGTCGTGCACCGACGTCACGATCGCGTTCGCCACACCCTGGTCCGGGTCCGCCTGGTACACCAGCCGGAAGATGATGCCGGCCGCGAGCATCGAGATCGCCATCGGCATGAAGACGATCAGCTTGAACGCCGTGCCCCAGCGCACCCGTTCGGTGAGCACGGCGAAGATCAGGCCCAGCACCGTCACCACCGCGGGCGCGACCGCCACCCAGATCGCCGTGTTGCGCACGGCGGTCAGCGTGGAGTCGTCGGTGAAGACATCGACGTAGTTGTCCAGGCCGACGAAGCCGTCGCCGCCCGCGTCGTACAGGCTGCGCCAGACCGAGTACCCGATCGGGTAGACCACGAGCGCGCCGAGCAGCACCAGCGCGGGCAGCAGAAACAGCACCGCCACCCACAGCCGGGTGCCCGTCACGCTCTTGCGCGGTGCCGGCGGAGCGCCGGCACCTCCGTTCGTGACGGCCGACATCCGTCAGCCGGTCTTGTACGCCTTGGCGGCGTCCGCCTCCAGCTTTTGCTGGGCGCCCGCCACATCGCTCGGGTTCTTCAGGAAGTCCTGGAGCTGCTTCCACTCGCCGATGCCCTGTGTGCCGCCGAAGGCCGCCGGCGCCTGGTCGGACATGTCGAAGCGGAAGTCGTCGCCCGCCGCGATCAGCGCCTCGGCGATGCCCCGGGTGACGTCGTCCTTGTAGGTCCCCTGGTCCATCTCCTTGTTGGGCGAGATGAAGCCGCCCTGCGCCGCCCAGATCTCGGCCGCGTCGGTCGAGGACAGGAACGTCATCAGCGCCTGGGCGCCCTCGCCGTCCTTCAGCGCCACGGCCACGTCGCCGCCGCTGACCACGGGCGGCTCGTCGCCGACCGCCGGGAAGGGGAACACCTTGGCGTCCGTGCCGACCTTGGCATCCGTGTCGGCGTTGATGTTCGCGGTGACGAAGTCGCCCTCGAAGACCATCGCGGCCGGGGTGTCACCGGAGAAGGTCTGGGTGACCGACTTCGGGAACTCCGTCTGCAGCGCGCCCGAGCGGCCGCCCGCGATCAGCTCGTCCTTGCCCCACAGCTCGGCGAGCGTGGCCAGGGCGTCCTTGACCGAGGGGTCGGTCCACTTGATCTCGTGCTTGGCGAGCTGGTCGTACTTCTCCGGGCCCGCCTGCGAGAGATAGATGTTCTCGAACCAGTCGGTGAGCGTCCAGCCGTCCGCGCCGCCGATGGAGACGGCCGGGGAACCGGCGTCGGACAGCGTCTGGGCGGTGGCCAGGAAGTCCTTCCAGGTCTTCGGCTCCTCGGTGATGCCGGCGGCCTCGAAGGCGGCGGTGTTGTACCAGACGAGGGACTTGTTGGCGGCCTTCACATAGACGCCGTACTGCTTGCCCTCGTACGCCCCGAGTTCCTTCCAGCCCGTGGAGAAGTTCTTGTCCAGCTGGGCCTGGGTGTCCGCGCTCAGGGGCTTGATCCAGCCCTTCTGGGCGAACTGGTGGAGCACGCCGACCTGCGGCAGGAACGCCACGTCCGGCGGCTGGCCGCCCTGGATCTTGGTACCGAGGAAGGTGGAGGTGTTGTTGCCGGTGGGCACGAAGTTCACCTTGGCGCCAGTGCGCTTCTCGAACTCGTCCAGCACCTTGGTGAAGTTGTCCTGCTCGGGGCCGGTCCAGACGGCCGCGACCTCAAGTGTCTGTCCGTCGAGCTTGGGAAGTTGGACGGTGGAGCCGGCACCGGTTTCCGTGCCGCCGCCTCCGCCGCCGTTGTCGTCGTCTCCGCCACAGCCGGTGAGCGCCAGAGTGAGGGCGCCCACCGTCGCGATGGCGATCCGGATGGTGCGTTTCGTGCTGCGCATCACTGCCCCGTTCTTCGTGCCTCGTCGAACGTTCGAGCGCTGTCTTGTTGTGGTTTGGTCTACGCCGGGTCCCGAAGGTCGGCAAGAGCGCCTGCGCTGTCAAGTAGGCGATCGTGACCACGTCGTGACTGGGGCTCCACTCGTCCTAGACCCGTACTTCGCAGGTCACCCGATCGTGAAGACCAAGCGGTCGTAGCTGATCGCTCGCCGGTCGGAACCG
>NZ_JAVRBF010000796.1:0-273 GCF_032436805.1 Streptomyces sp. P17
ACTGAGGCAGGTTGCCTATGAGCTTAGCGCCCCGGAAGCCGATATGTCGGCCATGGCGGCGCTAGGCTTTGACCCTGAAGACTTCGATGAATCAGATAACACTATCGAGGTTTGGGAATGTAACGCAGATGCCTTCTATGTCTTTGAGTCGATGGCGACACAGTGGCGAGTAGGCATGGCAGGGGCAACCGGTCTGGACTACGCTGCAATGCCCGTGGTCATGGATATGGTAGGGGTGGGTAAGAAGCGCAGGCCGGAAGTGTTCGCATCGGT
>NZ_JAVRBF010000797.1:0-273 GCF_032436805.1 Streptomyces sp. P17
GACATGCTGCCCCGCGACACCAGCCCGCCGGATCTGGCGCTGTCGGGACTTTCGGCGGGAAGGCCGGGTGGCGCTGCTTCCTCGCTCGGCGGCGCCAGAAGCTCTTCCGCCTGCATCAGCGCGGTCGTGGCATTGCTGACCACATCCGCCGCGGCGTAAAGGCCCTCGGCGCTTCGGCTCAGGTCCAGCGCCGCCTGATCGAGGGCGATGCGCGCCTCGATCAGCCGGTCGAGGCTGGGCAGGGGGCCGGTGGCCAGCGCCGCCACCTCTGCG
>NZ_JAVRBF010000798.1:0-273 GCF_032436805.1 Streptomyces sp. P17
TCAAAGAGGGCCAGGAGGTGGCGGTCCACACCCACCTCCAGCTCCGGGAGGAGGGCCTGTTTCTCTATGGCTTTCCCGACGAGGAAAGCCTCCTCCTCTTTGAGCTCCTCCTTTCCGTGAGCGGGGTGGGGCCCAAGGTGGCCCTCTCCCTTCTCTCCGCCCTCACCCCCAGGCTTCTGGCCCTCTTTGAGGCTTTGCAGAAAGGTCTGGGGGGCTTGCACCAGGAAGCCCACCCCGTTCACCAGAAGGAGAAACCCCCCTTCCTCCCTCTTC
>NZ_JAVRBF010000799.1:0-273 GCF_032436805.1 Streptomyces sp. P17
GTCGCGGGCTCGGTCGTGGGCGGCGCGGCCGACACGGTCAGCGGCAGCGACATGCGCAGTGGTGGAGACCGCCGTTGTGGCGACGCTGACGCCGGCACTCGCCACGTCATAGGCAATGCAGCCCGAGAGCGAAGAGCCGAACACGGCGATAACGGCAACAGGCAGCAGTGCACGCATGGCGGAAACCCCTTCGACGCATCGACCATCGCATACCGGGCGTCAAAGAACCACTAACCCCCATGACGCCCCCTTCATGTTCCCGCGAAGGCGCGG
>NZ_JAVRBF010000800.1:0-273 GCF_032436805.1 Streptomyces sp. P17
CGCGCTGACGGCGGACGGCGGCCTTCAGGTTGATGGATCCTCCGTCACTCAGCCGATCTCAGCGGCGGCTCTGCCTCTGCCGGACGGGGCAGCGCGGATGGAAGCCGGTCGCGGATTGCGGTCAGGAGCGTGGCGAGCCCGGTGATCGACGCGAGCAGCCGGGCCAGCCGAGCGATGACCGAGCCGTCGGCGGCGTCTGACCCGGGATCATCGTCTCCGGGTGCACCGATGCCCGTCGCGATCGTCGCGAGGGCGGTATTCGTGGTGTCCTGG
>NZ_JAVRBF010000801.1:0-273 GCF_032436805.1 Streptomyces sp. P17
GGTAGTTATCAGGGTACTATTGAAGTGCTGGATACCAAAACAAAATCGGCTTACAGCATCATGGCAGCACCCATTCAATATTTAAGCATGGATGCCAAAGACATGAAGTATCGTTTTAATTGGAATGCACCCATTATATGGAGTAAACATGAGCCTAATACTTTTTATCATGGTGGCCAGCTACTATTGAAAACTACAGATATGGGTAGAAATTGGACGGAAGTATCACCCGGTCTTCCTTGTTTGTCTTTTTCGTTGCGGGTAAGATCGGGT
>NZ_JAVRBF010000802.1:0-273 GCF_032436805.1 Streptomyces sp. P17
ATCAGGAGGCTGGTTTACCGCAAGGCTTCCAGATCATTGACTCAGACGATCAACAGCGTTTAGTAAAGCGGGTGTTAAAAGCACTGAACTTGGATGAGAAACACTGGCCAGCCAAACAAATTCAGTGGTTTATCAATGCACGCAAAGATGAAGGGCAAAGACCGGGCAGCATCGATGCCGGTGGCGACTATAGCCTACAGCAAATGGTAAAAATTTATGCGGCTTATCAGGAGATGTGTGATCGCGCTGGCCTTGTCGATTTTGCCGAAATTT
>NZ_JAVRBF010000803.1:0-273 GCF_032436805.1 Streptomyces sp. P17
GTCATGGGTAGGGACTTAGGGCGCATCCCAATGTAATGCAACGCAATGTAGAGGGTAATGCAATGAATGTGACTACTAACAATGCACCGAGGGACATCATCCACGGCTATGAGCTGACCGCACAGGAACGCTCCGAGTTTGATTACCTTGAGGGTGATGACCTCGATATGGCCACCTTCTTTCGCTACAAGGGCCACGTTTATCACCTGGGCGATGCAATGCGAGTCGAGGAGGGTAATTCCCTTTGCAAGGGCTGGCATGGGTACTACGGGG
>NZ_JAVRBF010000804.1:0-273 GCF_032436805.1 Streptomyces sp. P17
TGACGCTCGCGTAGCCCGTACCGGCATTCAGCAGTACCTCGGCAGTGAAGTTGGTCGCCCGGACCTTGAGGTGGTGACCGTTTACCGTCCCGAAAGCGAAGTATTCAAAGCCGACTCAATGGCTTCATTTGCTCACCGCCCAATCACAGATGATCATCCTGATGAAGCCGTGACTGCGGACAACTGGAAGGACTATTCAGTTGGTCAGACCGGCGAGGAGATTAAGCGGGACGGCGATTTTCTGCGCGTCCCTATGATGGTCGCAGATGGGGC
>NZ_JAVRBF010000805.1:0-273 GCF_032436805.1 Streptomyces sp. P17
TCCGCCCCGCATCGGTGCGCACGGCGGTAATGCGCCCGGCCTCGGCCTCAAGCGCCTGAACGCTCACTCCCCAGCGGAAGATGACGCCTTGCGCCGCCGCCATCGCGGCCAGACGGTTGGTGAATTTGAAGCAATCGCCCGTCTCATCCCCCGGCAGCCGAAGACCGCCGGCGATCAGATCCGCCGCCCCCGCCAGCCCCGGCTCGGCGGCGATGCAGCCGGCGCGGTCGAGCACCTCGAAGGGCACGCCATCGGCGCGCAGAACCTCGATGT
>NZ_JAVRBF010000806.1:0-273 GCF_032436805.1 Streptomyces sp. P17
CCCGTTGGGTCGGGCCGAGCTGGCGGACCTGTTCGCGCGTGGGCTGCAAGGTCTCGATGATCGCCGTCAGCGGCGCCACCAGCGTCTGTTCGCCGACCGTGACGACCATGCCGTCGAGCACCGCGAGGGTTAGCGGGAGGCTCATGGTGAAGGTCGAGCCCTTACCGGGCACCGAGGAGATGCCGATCCGGCCGCCGAGCGCCTGGATCGAACGCTTCACCACGTCCATGCCGACCCCGCGACCGGAGATGTTGGACACGGCGGCCGCGGTGG
>NZ_JAVRBF010000807.1:0-273 GCF_032436805.1 Streptomyces sp. P17
TTTTGACGAATCGATAGATCGTCAAAAGCGCGACTGGCTATCAGCCGGTTGATGATACCTGGACCAACACGACGGCTAACGTTACCGCGACTCTTACCGGTCGTGTTCGTGTCACCGTCGGGGCTGCTAACGTGAAAGGCGCGCGCGTATCGCGCTGGCGCTAAGGGGAGTAGAATCAAATGGCATTTCCTGACGACTATCGTAGGGTGCAAATCGCTGGCGGTGTACAGGCAGACGTCGATACCCAGGTCGGTCTTCCTCGCCAGATTCTCA
>NZ_JAVRBF010000808.1:0-273 GCF_032436805.1 Streptomyces sp. P17
TCGCGGTTTCGGCCGCTGCGTTCAGAATGATCCGCGCGCCGTCGCGGCGAAAGACGGGGCCGGGGCCAAGCTCGGCGGTGTCGACGGTGATGCCCTTGCGGGCCAAAGCGTCGGTGGCCCGCTGCTGCGGATCGGCGCGGATGCCTTCGGGGCAGGCGAACCGCTCTGCCGCGCGATCCACGGCGTCGATATAATTGTCGCAATAATGAAAGAAGTCGCGCACTTCTTCCCAGGGTGCGGGGACCGCGTTTTGCCCGACCGCGCCGATCGCCT
>NZ_JAVRBF010000809.1:0-273 GCF_032436805.1 Streptomyces sp. P17
CCTCGCCCGAGGTTTTGCCCTGGTGCGAGGCGCCGATGGCCAGATCCGCCGCCGGGCCGCCGACGTGGTCGATGGCGAACAGCTCTTGATCACTTTTGCCGACAGCGCCCGTGGCGCCGCGGCCGACGGCGAAGGTATTGCCGCACCAAAGCCAAGATCGCGCGCTAAACCCCAGGGCGGCCCGGATCAGGAAAGTTTGTTTTGAAGCCCGCTTTGTCTAAAGTCTCCCCCTGAACAAGATGGACCGCGATCTCCGCCCGGAAGGTCAGGCTG
>NZ_JAVRBF010000810.1:0-272 GCF_032436805.1 Streptomyces sp. P17
GGCGTCGCTCGCACGCCTGCGCCCCAAAGCACCACCGAGCAGGGGATCTTCGTCGTGCCGTCGAGCGTCACGCCGGTATCGTCGATCTTCGTCACCTTCGCGTTCGTGTGCACTTCGACGCCGAGATCGCCGAGCTGCTCGACCGAGCTCGCGGAGAGATCTTCGGCGAACGCGCCGAGGATGCGCGGCCCCGCTTCGCCGAGCTGCGCCGCCACGTCCTCGCGCGCGACTTTCGCACGATCGATCCGAAGGCGGCGAAGGTGCACCTCGTC
>NZ_JAVRBF010000811.1:0-272 GCF_032436805.1 Streptomyces sp. P17
GGCCGCATACCGGGTGACGGGCGGTCGTCCGAGGAGCTGCTCGCGGTGCGCACGACGAATAGCGGTGAACGAGCCGAAGTAAGTGACTTCGCGACTGCGACAGTCTTCCGGCCAGCCTGTTCACCACCGATCATCGGCGCAAGCGCCGCGACGTAGGCTTTTGTCTCGTCCGGCAGCGGTCGTCCCGTCGCCAGATGGTTCTCGTAGCGTCGAGGCCCTGCGTTATACGCAGCCAGGAAACCTGGCGCGCCGTACCGATCATGGAGCTCGCG
>NZ_JAVRBF010000812.1:0-272 GCF_032436805.1 Streptomyces sp. P17
GCGGTCGCCCGGTGATCTTGGCCGTTGCGCATTTTGGCAATTACGACGCGATGCGCGCGGCGCTGGCGGCGCGGGGGTGGCCGGTCGGGGCGCTCTATCGCCCGATGAACAACGCGCTCTTCAACGATCACTACATTCCCGCCATCCGTGCCATCGCTGAGCCGCTGTTTCCACGCGGAAGGTCGGGGTTTTCGGCCATGTTGCGGTTTCTCAAAGGCGGCGGCTGGCTGGCACTTGGCTTTGACCAATATGACCAGCACGCGCCGCATCTG
>NZ_JAVRBF010000813.1:0-272 GCF_032436805.1 Streptomyces sp. P17
GGGCAAGGCACCAAAGTACGCACTGACGATCGTGCCCAGGAACAGCTGCATGCCGATCAGCACGCCAAAGCGCGGGTGCGCCGCCAGCACGGCGAACGCCGGATAGGCGAGCAGCAGGAACAGCGTCGCCGCGCCGATCATGATGCCCGTGCGGCCGATGCGGTCCGACCAGTGTCCGAAGATCGGCGCGCCGATCATCTGCGTGATGCCGGTGGCAATGGTGGCGCTGAACGCGGCGGAAGCCGGGATGCCGAGCTGCTTCACGGCATAGG
>NZ_JAVRBF010000814.1:0-272 GCF_032436805.1 Streptomyces sp. P17
GTCGTCGTGGGATGCCAAGGCCGACCAAGGGCATAACTTTTTTCGGGAACATCCGTTTCTTTTTTCAAACGGCAGTCTTTGAAAACCAATCCGAAAGGTTGATCTATATTGGTTGCAGGAGCCGTGATGTAGCCATAAGAATTACCATGCTCAACATCTTGACGATTACGAGCAATGATATCGCTGTTAATGAATAACCCTGTACCATGACCAAATATAAAATCAATCGTGCCACTGATCTGAGATTGTTCAAAAACCGTGCGACCACCTCG
>NZ_JAVRBF010000815.1:0-272 GCF_032436805.1 Streptomyces sp. P17
GACGAAATTTGCAATCAGCCAGTAAATCGATATTGATATATAAATCAACATAAATGGCGCAAGTAAGCAAATTACCGGTTTTTAATACCGCATGTAAGCCTCGACTAACAGCTAACGCTAACTCTTGCCCTAATTGTTGCAAAGTCAGGTTTTCATACAAGCGCCCTGCCTCAATCCGAATTAATACTGGTATACCCTGATTTAACGATACTTCAAAAGGTTTTTGCATGGCAAAAAAGAACGGCACACTGGTTACAGTGCCGACTCTGACG
>NZ_JAVRBF010000068.1:0-41211 GCF_032436805.1 Streptomyces sp. P17
GGGTCTTTGGCCGGTGCGGTGAGGGTGCGTGCCGGGCGCCGTGGGTGCTGTGCGGGACTTTCAAAACACCCCCTAGGAGGGGATCAGGGGCGGCCGCGCTGTCCGCGCAGGTGCTCCGCGATCGGCTTCAGCGCCTTGCTGAGCTCGGTCAGTGCCTCGGGGGAGAGCAGGTCGATGAAGTGCCTGCGCACGGACGCCACATGATGCGGCGCGACCTTCTTCATCGTCTCCAAGCCGTGCTCGGTGAGGACCGCGTAGAGCCCACGGCGGTCGGACTCGCAGTTCTCGCGGCGAACCAGGTTCGCGTTCTCCATGCGTGTGATCTGGTGGGAGAGGCGGCTCTTGGACTGGAGGGTGGCGGACGCCAGGTCGCTCATCCGCATCCGTACGTCCTCCGACTCGGAGAGGTTCACCAGGATCTCGTAGTCGTTCATTGTCAGGCCGAACGGCTGCAGGTCCTTTTCGAGCTGGTACGTCAACAGCCTGTTGACCTCCAGGTGGGTGCGCCAGGCGCACTGCTCCGCATCGGTCAGCCAGCGCGTGGCCGTCTCGGTCTCCATGAATGAAGTCTACCTAAAATGTTGAAAAGCGAACTAGTGAGGGCGGTGTGACAGTGCGCACGCGTTCGAAGTCGTCACACTCCGCAGACTACCGCTCACAGCCCGAAGCGACGCTGGAGGTCCCCCAGCTGTCCGGGAAGGCGCGGTGCGCCGGCTTGCGGTGAGCCACCTGTGGAACCACCGCTTCCGGGCACCCCCGCCTGGTGCGGAACCGTCCCCGTCGCCTGCTCGGCCATGAGTGCCTCGGAGGACTGCAGGAGCACGGTGCCGGCTCCCGCGAACTCGAACTGGTGCTCCTCTCCGGAGGCCCCGCCGAGGCCTGTCATCGCACGTAGACCGCCCATCAGGCCGGTCATATAGCCGTAGTCGTAGTGATGGCACGGGGAGGGGCAGTCGGCCCAGCCGACGAGCGCCTGTGGATCCACCCGGATCGGGGGCTCCATGAACACCACCGGACCGTTAGATGCAGCCACGAACTTTCCGGTTCCGATGAGTGTCAGAAAACCCGGCACGATCGACTGCTTCAGCGAAAGAGTTGGCTGAAAAGCGAGCAGGTTGCCTGAGCGAATGGTCAGGTTGCCGTCTTCGAGGTCGTACGAATTCACATCGAAGGCCCGGTCGGCGAGGAGCATCTTGCCCGAGCCCTCGGCCACGACCCAGTCGCTCGCGTGCAGAGGCGAATGGAACGACGTACGGACGAGACGGTCCAGCCGGCCGTGTCCGATGCCGTTGAAGTCGATCGTCCCGTAGTAGGCGATCATCTTCCCCTTCTGCAGGAACCACTGGCTCCCCTTGAGCTCGACGCAGAAGGTGTAGTTGTTGACGTTGTCGTCGGACGGCAGGGTCGTCGGGTCGTGGACCACGGGCCCCGCACCCGGGTAGGTGCTCACAGCTTCTCCTCCGAGGCCTGGACGTACACCGCACCGCTGCCGCTGAGCTCCAGCTGGAAGGCCTCTCCGGAGCCCCGGCCCACCATGTCCCGCCAGCCGAGCGCGGTCGACAGCTTGTTGCGCACGTCGCCGTGGTGGGCGACATAGGCCTGCGGGTCGACATGGACCGGGCGCTGGGGGGTGATGGGGATCTCCAGGACGCCGCCGTGCGCCATGACGGCGACCGAGCCGTGCCCCTTCAGGGTCGTGGTGAACAGTCCCTGGCCGGTGACCTGGCCGCGGACCATGCCCATCACACCGCCCTGCGAGCCCATGAACATCGTGCCCTGCTCCAGGGAGCCCTCGAAGGCCAGCAGCCGGTCCGCCTCGACGTACAGGGTGTCGCCGGTGAGGCCGATCACCTGGATGTGGTGGCCGCCGTGCCCGAACAGGACGGTGCCGCTGCCCTCGACGGTCATCAGCGGGGTCGCCTCATTGGCCACCCGGCGTCCGATCATCGACATCAGCCCGCCCTGGCCGCCCGAGGTGTTGGGCGTGAAGGACACCTCGCCCTTGTAGGCGAGCATCGCGCCCCGCTGGCTGAACAGCCGCAGGCCGGGCATCACGGTCGCCTCGACCATCTTGGAGTTGATCTCACGGAAGGCCATGTCAGACGTCCCCCGCGATCGTGTTCCGCTCGCTCGGCTGTACGTAGACCACGCCGTCGCCCTCGAACCGGATCTGGAAGGCCTCCCCGCCGCCCTCGCCCATCAGCGTCCGGAAGGTCACGCCGGACTGGAAGGACTGGCGGAGGTTGCCCTGATGGGCGATGTACGCCCCGGGGTCGACGGTCAGCGGGTACTGCGCGCTCACCCGCAGGACGACCGCCGGGCCGTCCGAGGTGATCGCCGCCTGTCCGTGCCCCTCCACGGTCGTGGTGAACAACCCATTGCCCTGCGAGGCCCCGCGCAGGCCCGTGAAGGTCGTGCCGGTGCGCAGGCCGCCGTCGGTCGCGAGCAGATTGCTCGACTCCACGTACAGCTTGTCCCCCTGGAGGCCGACGAGGTTGATCTCGGACGCCCGGTCCGCGAACCAGCAGGTCCCGTGCCCCTTCACCTCCATCACCGTCATCTGCTCGCCGGTGATGCGCCGGGTCACCATCCCCCGGATGCCCTCACCTCCGCCGCTGAGCTTCTTGAACGCCATCTGTCCGTCGTACGCGACCATCGAGCCGTTCTTCGCCTTCACGGCGTCCCCGGTCATCTCGACGGCGAGCACCTTGCTGCCTTGAAGTCGGAACATCGCCACGCAGCGAAGGTAGCCGCGGGGGGCTGGCGCCGAACAGAGCCCGTAGGCGGAGATGGACCCTGAATGTGCCCTTAGGGGAGGTGCGGTCCCGAATGGGCCCGGCTCAGCCGGATGACCGCCGTGCCCTGGGTCAGGTCGACGGCGGACCTCGGCGGGGCGCCGTCCTCCTCGTCGTCGCGCATCACGAGCGCGCTCTGCCGTTCCTTCAGCTCGTGCTGCTTGCCCGGCGACAGGGCGGCGTGCAACTGCTCGAAGCCGGTCGCGGAGATCTGGCCCTGCCGGGCCGAGTTCCGCCAGGGCAGCCGTCCGGCCCGTCCCGCGCGCATCAGCGCCTGGTCGACGAAGGCCACCACCGTCAGCACGATCACCAGACCCGGCAGGGTCATGAAGAAGACGAACTGCATGTGGGCTCCCCGGGTCGGCCGGCCCCAGTTTCGCCCGCGCCGGGCCGGACTGTCACCCCCAAACGGCCCCCCGGTCCGAACCATCCCCGGCCGTTTGCCACAATGGACGAACGTTTGTGCTTGCGTTCACAAACCTCGACGTCGATCCCACCGAAGGTGACCCGTGGACATCAAGACCGCCTCTGCCCTCCGCCGCCTCCGCCTCGTCTCCGTCCCGGAAGGCATTTCCTGGATCGTCCTGGCGGCCTGCACGATCATCAAGTACACGGTCGCCGAGGGCTTCGACGCCGCACCGGTGCTCGGCCCGATCCACGGCGTGCTGTTCGTCCTCTACCTGGTCTTCTGGCTGGACGCCTGGAACCGCGCGAAGTGGGACGTGAAGACGGGCGCGATGTACTTCGCGTACTCGATCATCCCGGGCGGCGGCTTTGTGGCCGAGCGCCGGCTGCGCCGGGCCAGCGAGGACGCGCTGATCGCGGACCGCGCTCGCAAGGAAGGCATCGTCAACGCATGATCGTCGCCTTCTCCGTGACGCCGCTCGGTGTCGGCGAGGATGTGGGGGAGTACGTCGCCGACGCCGTCCGCGTGGTCCGCGAGTCCGGCCTGCCCCACCGCACCGACGCGATGTTCACCTCGATCGAGGGTGAGTGGGACGAGGTCATGGACGTCGTGAAGCGAGCGGTCGCCGCCGTGGAGGCACGCGCCCCGCGCGTGTCCCTGGTCCTCAAGGCGGACGTCCGGCCCGGAGTGAGCGACGGACTCACCTCCAAGGTGGAGACGGTGGAGCGGTACCTCGCCGCCGAGTAGCCGGCCACCGCGCAGCACGTGAACCCCGGCCCCGCGCGGGGCCGGGGTTTTCTTGCGCCCCCTGTTTGAGCAGTCGCTCAAAAACGTGTACCTTCCTGTCCCAGTAGTTTGAGCAGTCGCTCAAACAACAGGCTGACCTGGGGGGATCAACATGGGTCACACCGGTCTCTATATAGAGGCGCGGATCCGCGCCGATCTCGACGACCTGTGGGCACGTACGCAGGAGCCGTCCCAGCACCAGCGCTGGGACCTTCGCTTCACCGAGATCGACCACCTCCCGCGCGCGGAGGGCGAACCGCGGCGCTTCCGCTACGCCACGCGCGTGCTGCCCTTCCTCACCGTCGCCGGCACCGGAGTCTCGGCCGGAGAGAAGGAGCGCCCCGACGGCACCCGCACCTCGGCCCTGCGCTTCTCCTCCCCGCACCCGCTCTCCCTGCTCGCCGAGGGCAGCGGCTACTGGCGCTACATCCCCGACGGCGACGGCGTCCGCTTCCTCACCGGCTACGATTACCGCCCCCGCTGGGGCGCGGTGGGCGCGCTCGCCGACCGGCTCCTGTTCCGCCCGCTCATGGGCTGGGCGACGGCCTGGTCCTTCGACCGGCTGCGGCTGTGGCTGGAGCAGGGCGTCACCCCCGAGCGCGCCCGCCTCAACTGGCTCACGGAGCTGACGCTCCGCGCGCTCGTCATCACCGTCGCCTGCACCGGCCTCGGCCTGGACTCCCTCCTGCGCCTGTTCGGCCCCTTCGCACCGGCGATGGCCTACTTCTGCCCCCTTCTGTTCGCCGTCGCCATCTGCGTGGCCCTGTTCAAGTCGCCGCTGTCCCGCACCCCGGCCGCCCGCCGCTGCCTGCGCCAGCCGCCCACACGCGCGCGTGCGCCCCGACTCCTGCGCACCCTGGAGAACCCGCGATGACCTCGATCTTCCGCACCGCGATGGGCGCCGACTTCGACCGCCTGCACCCGCAGCTCCAGCGCCGCTTCTCGGTGGGCCTGACGAGCGGGGAGGCCTGCACCGGCCGAGGCGTCATGGACCGCATCTGGCACGGCGGGGCCTTCGTGAAGCCGTTCCTGGCCCTTGGGACCACACGCAACATCCTCGTCCCGCGCGAAGGCCGCCAAGTGCCCTTCGTGATCGAGAATGTGCCGTACACCGACACCTTCGGGCGTGAGACGGTGAGCTTCGTGCGCACCTTCGATCTGCCCGGCCGTCCCCGCCGCTTCGACGCCCAGATGGTGCTGGCCCCCCAGGGCGACCGCGTCCTCGACTACCTCGGCACCCACCAACACCTCGCCACCGACCTGCACTTCAAGGCCGAGCCGGACGGCTCGCTGCTCATCCGCTCCGGCGAACACCGGTTCCGGGAAGGCATGGTGGACGTCCGGGTGCCCGAACTGGTCGGCGCCACCGCGGAAGTGCGCGAGTCCTACGACGACCGGGCGGGCCGCTTCCGTATCCAGGTCCGCGTGGTGAACCGCTGGTTCGGCCCCCTCTTCGGCTACGAGGGCTCCTTCCGTGCCGCCTACACCGACATCCGGCACCGCGGTGTGCGCCCGAGTCTGCGCCCGGTGCGCGAGGAGGCGCGCGCGTGAGCCCGGAGACGGCCAAGTCCCTGGAGACGAAGACCAAGCTCCTCGAAGGGGCGCTGCGCACGCTGACCGAGCAGGGGATCGCGAAGACCTCCGCGCGTACGGTCGCGGCGGCGGCCGGGGTCAACCAGGCGCTGGTCTTCTACCACTTCGGCTCCCTGAACGAGCTGCTGGCGGCGGCCTGCCGGTACGGCGCCGAGCAGCGGGTCTCCCGCTACCGGGCGCGGTTCGCCGCCATTGCCTCGCTCTCCGAGCTCCTCGCCTTCGGGCGTGAGATGCACGAGGAGGAGCGGGCGTCCGGCTATGTCTCCCTGCTGGGCCAGCTGCTGGCCGGCGCGCAGACCCACGAGAGCCTGGCCCCTGCCACGGCTGCCGGGCTCGATCTGTGGGTCGCCGAGATCGAGAACGTCCTGACGAGGGTCCTGGCCCAGGCGCCGTTCGGGGAGTTCGTGGATCCGGCCGGGCTGGCCCGGGCCGTGGCGGGGTCGTTCGTGGGGATCGAGCTGTACGAAGGGGTGGATGCCGAGGGGGCGGGTGCGGCTCTGGATGCCCTGGAACAACTCGGCCGGCTGGTGGCGGCGTTGGACGACCTGGGGCCGATGGCGCAGCGTGCGGTCCGGCACCATCTGCGGCGCACACAGCGCTGACGCCTCTCTCGCCCCCGCCGCCCCTACCGTCCCCCCCCCAGAGGGGGGACCCCCACTGAGGGCTCCGCCCCCACACCCCCGTATCGGCACGGAACGGGCCTCGTCCTCAGACGCCGGACGGGCTGGTGTACGCCACCCGCCCGATCAGACGCCCCCGACCCGCAACCCACCTGGACGCCCCCAGTTCGACACGCCCGCAAATCTCCACTTTTGTGGGGGTATCGGCGCGATCGTCGATGACTCCTAGATCACTGGAGGGCGCTGTGCGGCCGGAGGGCTATGACTACGACACCCACAGCCGACTCGCCGGACCGCTCACCGAGCCGGTCGGCGCGGCGTACCAGGTGCAGTACTCCTCGCTTCTCGCCCGCGAGCCGCACCGAATGCGCGCGATCCTCCTGATGACCCTGGCGCCGCTGCTCACCGGCGCCCTGCTCGTCTACCTCGTCTGGCCCACCCACTGGGTCGCACGCGAGGGCGGCGACCGCTGGCTGATCGGTCTCGACACCACCATGCTCATATCCATCGGGCTCATCGAGCTCTTCATGGTGGTCAACGTCGCCTCCGTCGCCCACGCCACCCTGGTGGCCCGCGACCCCGTACCGGTCGTCCCCGAACCCGGCACCCGCGTCGCCTTCCTCACGACCTACGTCCCGGGCAAGGAACCCCTCTCCATGGTCCGCGCCACCCTCGAAGGCGCGACCAGGATCACCCACCCCGGCCCCCTGGACGTCTGGCTTCTCGACGAGGGCGACGACGAACAGGCCAGAGCCCTCTGCGCCGAACTCGGGGTCCGCCACTTCACCCGTCTCGGCGTCCCGGAGTGGAACCGCCCCAAGGGCGTCCACAAGGCGAGCACCAAGCACGGCAACTACAACGCGTGGATCGCGATGCACGGCGGCGACTACGACTTCTTCGCCTCCGTCGACACCGACCACGTCCCGCTCCCGAACTTCCTGGAGCGGATGATGGGGTACTTCCGCGACCCCGACGTCGCCTTCGTCGTAGGACCGCAGGTCTACGGCAACTACCACAACCCCGTCACCAAGGCCGCCGAGTCCCAGCAGTTCCTCTTCCACGCGCTCATCCAGCGCGCCGGCAACCGCTACCGCGCCCCCATGTTCGTCGGCACCAACAACGTCGTACGGATCTCCGCCGTCAGACAGATCGGCGGCCTGTACGACTCCATCACCGAGGACATGGCCACCGGCTTCGAACTGCACCGGCACCGCAACCCCCGCACCGGGCACCACTGGCAGTCCGTGTACACCCCGGACGTCCTCGCCGTCGGCGAGGGTCCCGCCTCCTGGACCGACTTCTTCACCCAGCAGATGCGCTGGTCACGGGGGACCTACGAGACCCTGCTCAAGCAGTACTGGAGGGCGCCGTTCAGCATGCCGCCCGGCCGTCTCCTCTCGTACACCCTCATGCTCGTCTACTACCCGATGACCGCCGTCAACTGGCTCCTCGGCATCCTCAGCTGCTTCCTCTTCCTCTGGTTCGGCGCCTCCGGCACCCAGGTCGCCGCCTCCGTCTGGCTGATGCTCTACAGCGACGCCGCCGCCCTCCAGATCGGCCTCTACCTGTGGAACCGCCGGCACAACGTCTCGCCGCACGAACCGCAGGGCTCCGGCGGACTCGCCGGCATGGCGATGTCCGCGCTCTCCGCGCCGATCTACCTCAAGTCCTTCGGCGAGGCGCTGATCCGCCGCCCCAGCCGGTTCGTCGTCACCCCCAAGGGCGGGGACGCCAGCCCCGACCGGCTGCTCACCTTCCGGATCCATCTGGGCTGGGCGGCCCTGCTCGCCGTCTCGCTGGCCGCCTCGACGGTCCTCGGCCACACCCACGTCGCCATGCGCACCTGGGCCGTGCTCGCCATGGCGATCTCCCTGGCGCCGGTCGCGGTGTGGGTCTCCACGCTGCTCAAGGGGCGCCGCGAGCGCCAGTCGACGCGCTCGGTCCCACGGCCCGCCGACGGCACCGAGCCGGCTCTCGTGACTGCCCGCAGCAGCAGGACAGGAGGCAACTAAGCCATGGCCTACCAGCTCTCGCAGAAGACCAAGAAGACCGTCCTCGGCATCGGAGGCATCGCGGTCCTGGCCGGCCTCAACGCCCCGGCCGCGCTGGACTACGCGGGCGAGAAGTACCACGAGTACAAGATCGCCCAGCCCGGTTACCAGGCCCGGTACGGCTCCTGGACCCAGGTCGACATCCCCGAGGAGTACCGCACCAACGCCATCCACGCGGCCCTTCTGCACACCGGCAAGGTGCTGATCGTGGCCGGCTCGGGCAACGAGCAGAAGAAGTTCGACGCGGGCTCCTTCGACACCGTCCTGTGGGACCCCGAGAAGAACACCTTCAAGAAGATCCCCACGCCCGACGACTTCTTCTGCTCCGGCCACGCCCAACTCCCCGACGGACGCCTGCTGGTGGCCGGCGGCACCGCACGCTACGAGCTCCTCGACGGCGAGGTCGAGCGGGCCGGCGGCGGAATGCGGGTCAAGAACGAGAGCCCCGACAAGGCCGTCTTCCTGAAGAAGGGCACCCGCTTCCGCTCACCCGCGGGCGTCGAGTACGTCACCAGGTTCGACGTCACCGTCCCCAGGGCCAAGCGCGCCTTCAAGGTGACGTACAACGCGGCCGGAGCGATGCAGCCCTGGCAGACCAAGGTCACCGCCGGCGAGGCCCGCGTCTTCGTCGAGGCCGTCGAGAAGGGCCCCCTGTCCGTCACCGACAAGCAGGCGCAGTACGAGATCGTCGGGCTGACCGGCGAGGACGCGAGCAACACCTACGGCCTCTCCGAGAAGATCACCCTCGACAAGCAGGACTTCCAGGGCATCCGCGCCGCCTACGAGTTCGACCCCGTCGCCGAGAGATACATCCCGGTCGACCCCATGGACAAGGCCCGCTGGTATCCCACCCTGGTCGGCCTCGACGACGGACGGATCCTCGCCGTCTCAGGTCTTGACGACGTCGGCATCATCGACCCCGGCGACAACGAGATCTACGACCCGAAGACCAAGAAGTGGACCCGGGGCCCCAAGCGCTACTTCCCCACCTATCCCGCCCTGTTCCTCACCAAGGGCGGCAAGCTCTTCTACCCGGCGGCCAACGCCGGTTACGGACCCGACACCATGGGCCGCGAACCGGGCCTGTGGGACCTGAAGACCAACACCTTCACCAAGGTGCCGGGCCTGCGCGACCCCGACCAGACCGAGACCGCCGCCTCGCTCCTGCTTCCCCCCGCCCAGGACCAGAAGGTCATGATCCTCGGCGGCGGAGGCGTCGGCGAGTCGAAGAAGTCCACCCCGCGCACGGCCGTCATCGACCTGAAGAAGGCCAACCCCGCCTTCGAGGACGGCCCCGACCTCCCCCAGGGCACCCGCTACCTGAACAGCGTGATCATGCCGGACGACACCGTCTTCACGTCCAACGGCTCCGAGGACTACCGCGGCCGCAGCGCCAGCAACATCCGCAAGGCGCAGTTCTACCTCCCCAAGGACAACGTCTTCCGGGAGGCGGCCGCCCCCAAGGTGGGCCGCAACTACCACTCCGAGGCGCTGCTCCTGCCCGACGGCCGCATCGCCACGTTCGGCTCCGACCCGCTCTTCGACGACCAGCAGAACACCAAGCTCGGCCACTTCGAGCAGCGCATGGAGGTCTTCACCCCGCCCGCCCTGCACAAGAACGGCGCCGACCGCCCCGTACTGAAGGACGGACCGGAGCAACTCCCCGAGGACCGCCGGGCGACGTACCGCACCGACAACCCCGAACGCGTCGCGAGCGCCCGCCTGATGCGGCCCAGCGCGGTGACGCACACGACGGACGTCGAGCAGCGCTCCATCGCACTCGACATCACCAAGTCCGGGAACTCGGTCACGGTCACCGTGCCGAAGGATCCGGCGCTGGTACCGCCCGGCTGGTACATGCTCTTCGTCACCGACGCCGAGGGGACGCCGTCGAAGGCGAAGTGGATCCACGTGGCCTAGGGGGTGTTTTGAAAGTCCCGCACAGCACCCACGGCGCCCGGCACGCACCCTCGCCGCACCGGCCAAAGACCCAAGTACGTCCAGTACGAGGGCCTTCGTCCGGCACGCCGAGGGCACGCACCGAACACCGCGGGCACCGCACAGGACTTTCAAAACACCCCCTAGGAGCCCTGGGAGTTGCGCGCCAGCGCCAGCGCGTACTCCGGCCACCACCGCCCGGCGTCCGGACCGCCCTCGCACGTCCCGTCCGACTCGCCGGGCCGCTTCACCCACAGATAGGCGTCCAGTACGGGATCGCCGGTCTCCGTCGAGGGCGGGGTGCCGAGGGCGCGCCCCGGCGGGTTGCACCAGACACCGGGCAGCGGGCCGTTGCCGTTACGGCTGGTGTCGATGACGAAGTGCTTGCCGCCGAGGTCCCTGGACAGCCGGCGGCCGTACTCCTTGGTGACCTCGTTCGTCTGGAAGTTGGAGACGTTGAGAGCGAAGCCGTCCGCGTCCGCGATCCCGGCCCGCTGCAGCGGCTCCACCAGCTTCCCGGGCTCCTTGATCCAGGACGGGTTGCCGGCGTCCAGATACACCTTGGTGTTCGGCTGCTGCTTGAACCGGCGGATCGCCTCGCCCAGCAGCTGCTCCCGCTCGGCGCGGAACTCGCCCGGCGTGCAGCCGTCCACGATGTGCGCCACCGCGTCCGGCTCCAGTACGACCAGCGCCCTGCTCTCCCCGAGCGCCGCCGCGAACTTCCCGATCCAGTTCCGGTAGGCGTCCGCGTCCGCGGCCCCGCCTGCCGAGTGCTGCCCGCAGTCCCGCTGCGGGATGTCGTACGCCACGAACAGCGCGGTACGCCCCTGGGCGGAGGCCGCCGCGGTGGCCGTGCGGACCGTGGGCCCCGGGTCGATCTCGCCGGCCGGCCACAGCGCGGCGGGGCGGTCGGCGATGCGCTTGAGGAGGGTGGCGTCCTGGGTACGGCCCTCCCGCTTCCACCTCTCGATCTGCCGGGCGGCGGGGCTGTCGGGGTCGACCCAGAACGGGGAGTCGGGGAGTGCCGGGTCCGCCTTCCTGGAGGCGGCGCCGGCGACGGAGGCCTCGTCGACGTCGGGCGCGGACGTACAGCCCGCCGCGAGCCCGAGCACCGCGAGAGCCGCGAGGGTGTGGATCAGCCGGGGCATGCTGCTCCCTTGGTGGAGTGACGGTCGGTTGCGGTTGGTGACGATCGGTAATCAATCGTTGCATAACTGTGCGAACCGCTACGGAAAGGACATGGTCCGCCCTGGGCCGCGAGCCCCGGGACCGATGGGCGAGACAGGGCTGACCACCATATGACCGGCCGGTAAGGTCTGGTGCCGTGCCGAAGCCGCTCAGCCTTCCCTTCGATCCCATCGCCCGCGCCGACGAACTCTGGAAGCAGCGCTGGGGAAACGTGCCGTCCATGGCCGCGATCACCTCGATCATGCGCGCCCATCAGATCCTGCTCGCCGAGGTCGACGCGGTGGTCAAGCCGTACGGGCTGACCTTCGCGCGCTACGAGGCGCTGGTGCTGCTCAACTTCTCCAAGGCCGGCGAGCTGCCGATGTCCAAGATCGGCGAACGGCTGATGGTGCACCCCACCTCGGTGACGAACACCGTCGACCGGCTGGTCAGATCGGGCCTGGTCGACAAGCGCCCCAACCCCAACGACGGGCGCGGCACGCTCGCCTCCATCACGGAGAAGGGGCGCGAGGTGGTCGAGGCGGCCACGCGCGACCTGATGGCGATGGACTTCGGTCTCGGTGTGTACGACGCGGAGGAGTGCGCGGAGATCTTCGCGATGCTGCGGCCGCTGCGGATCGCGGCGCACGACTTCGAGGAGCAGTAGGGGTCGGCACGGGGGCGCCGGAAGATCGCCCGGGACGTGCCGTTACGCTCGACGGCATGAAATCCAGCGTGCTGACCCGCTACCGCGTCATGGCGTACGTGACCGCCGTCATGCTGCTCGTCCTGTGCACCTGCATGGTCTTCAAGTACGGGTTCGACATGGGCGAGGACGTGACCTTCGCGGTCTCCCAGGTCCACGGCATCCTCTACATCATCTACCTGATCTTCGCCTTCGACCTGGGCTCCAAGGCGAAGTGGCCGTTCGGCAAGCTGCTGTGGGTGCTGCTGTCCGGGACGATCCCGCTCGCCGCCTTCTTCGTCGAGCGCAAGGTGACCCGGGAGATGCTGCCTCTGGTCAACGGCGTGGCGGGCGCTCCCGTCAAGGCGTAAGCACACACCGTCGTGAGTGACTGCTCACGGCGGTTTCCCATCGACATTTACTAGGACGTCCTAGTAAATTCGAGGTATGGACGCTGACGCCATCGAAGAGGGCCGCCGACGCTGGCAGGCCCGGTACGACGCCTCGCGCAAGCGTGAGGCCGACTTCACCACGCTCTCCGGCGATCCCGTGGAGCCGGTGTACGGACCACGGCCCGGAGACACCTACGACGGCTTCGCGCGGATCGGCTGGCCCGGTGAGTACCCCTTCACGCGCGGGCTGTACCCGACCGGCTACCGCGGGCGTACCTGGACCATCCGGCAGTTCGCCGGGTTCGGCAACGCCGAGCAGACCAACGAGCGCTACAAGATGATCCTCGCCAACGGCGGGGGCGGTCTGTCGGTCGCCTTCGACATGCCGACGCTCATGGGCCGTGACTCCGACGACCCGCGCTCGCTGGGCGAGGTCGGGCACTGCGGCGTGGCGATCGACTCGGCGGCGGACATGGAGGTCCTGTTCAAGGACATCCCGCTGGGCGATGTCACGACCTCGATGACGATCAGCGGTCCGGCGGTGCCGGTGTTCTGTATGTACCTGGTCGCGGCGGAGCGGCAGGGCGTGGACCCCTCGGTCCTCAACGGCACGCTGCAGACGGACATCTTCAAGGAGTACATCGCCCAGAAGGAGTGGCTCTTCCAGCCCGAGCCGCATCTGCGGCTGATCGGCGACCTGATGGAGTACTGCGCGGCCGGCATCCCCGCGTACAAGCCGCTGTCCGTCTCCGGCTACCACATCCGCGAGGCCGGGGCGACGGCCGCGCAGGAGCTGGCGTACACGCTGGCGGACGGTTTCGGGTATGTGGAGCTGGGCCTGTCCCGCGGCCTGGACGTGGATGTCTTCGCGCCCGGGCTGTCCTTCTTCTTCGACGCGCATGTCGACTTCTTCGAGGAGATCGCCAAGTTCCGTGCGGCGCGGCGGATCTGGGCGCGGTGGATGCGGGACGTGTACGGCGCGCAGTCGGACAAGGCGCAGTGGCTGCGCTTCCACACGCAGACGGCGGGTGTCTCGCTGACGGCGCAGCAGCCGTACAACAACGTCGTGCGTACGGCGGTGGAGGCGCTGGCGGCGGTGCTGGGCGGCACGAACTCGCTGCACACGAACGCGCTGGACGAGACGCTGGCGCTGCCCTCCGAGCAGGCGGCGGAGATCGCGCTGCGTACGCAGCAGGTGCTGATGGAGGAGACCGGGGTCGCCAATGTCGCCGATCCGCTGGGCGGTTCCTGGTACGTCGAGCAGCTGACGGACCGGATCGAGGCGGACGCGGAGAAGATCTTCGAGCAGATCAGGGAGCGGGGCCTGCGGGCGCGCCCGGACGGGCGGCACCCCATCGGTCCGATCACCTCCGGCATCCTCCGGGGTATCGAGGACGGCTGGTTCACGGGCGAGATCGCGGAGTCCGCGTTCCAGTACCAGCGGGCTCTGGAGAAGGGCGACAAGAAGGTGGTGGGCGTGAACGTCCACACCGGGTCCGTCACCGGGGATCTGGAGATCCTGCGGGTGAGTCATGAGGTGGAGCGGGAGCAGGTGCGGGTGCTGGGCGGGCGTAAGTCCGCCCGGGACGAGGCGGCTGTGCGGGCCGCACTGGACGCGATGCTCGCCGCCGCGCGGGACGGTTCCAACATGATCGAGCCGATGCTGGACGCGGTACGGGCGGAGGCGACGCTCGGGGAGATCTGCGGGGTGCTGCGGGACGAGTGGGGGGTGTACACGGAGCCCGCGGGGTTCTGACGCCGCGACGGGCGGGGCTGGTCCCACCCGAGGGGCGCGGGGAACCGCGCGACCAGCCACGTACGGCCCGCGGACCGAAGCCGTCCGTCACCCCGCAGACGTTGCCGCCAACCCCGCCACCAACATCTTCGTAAAGCTCCGCACCCACTCCTCGTCCGCCGGTTCCGCGCTGACCAGGCAGCGGTGGACGACGGCCCCCGCCACCACGTCGAAGATGAGATCCACCGTGCGGGCCGCCTCCATCGGGTCCGCGGACGGGGGGAGTTCGCCGCGGGCCTGGGCTCGGGAGCGGCCCTCCAGGACCAGGCGCTTCTGGCGGTCGACGATGGACGCGCGGATGCGTTCGCGCAGTGCTTCGTCGCGGGTGGACTCCGCCACCACCGCCATCAGGCCGCTCTTCGCCTCCGGACGGGCCAGGATCGCCGCGAACTGCAGGACCACGCCCTCGATGTCCGCGCCCAGTGTTCCGCGGTCCGGCAGCTCCAACTCGTCGAAGAGTTCCGCCACCGCGTCGACCACCAACTCGTTCTTTCCCGACCAGCGGCGGTACAGCGTCGTCTTCGCGACCCCGGCCCGCACGGCCACGTCCGACAGCGTCAGTTTCGACCAGCCCAGCTCCACCAGCGCCTCCCGCGTCGCCGCGAGGATCGCGGCGTCCGCCGCTGCACTGCGGGGGCGCCCTGTGGCACGTGGGGCGGGAGTGCTGCTCTGCATCCCCAGACCATAACCACCGGCGGTTCCCGTCGACGCCGTGAGGGAGATCACCGGGGCGGGGTGGTCCGGAGGCACTCGGTGCCATTACGCTACGACTCGTAGCGAAACCACTGGCGTGGGGGTGGGGACCCCCCGGCAACCGAAAACACGACCGGCTTTCTCATCGCTTTTCATTCGCGCGCGAAGACGGGGGAGGATAGACGCATGCAGCCACGGAACATGTCCATGAGCGGAGTCGTCGACCTCGCCGCGGTGAAGGCGGCCCAGGAGGCCAAGGCGAAGGCGGAGCAGGCGCGCGCCGAAGCGGCCCGGCAGGGCGGCGGGGGAGGAGCCGTCTCGCCCGCCGATCTCGTCATCGATGTCGATGAGGCCGGTTTTGAACGAGACGTACTTCAGCGCTCCACCGAGGTCCCGGTCGTCATCGACTTCTGGGCCGAGTGGTGCCAGCCCTGCAAGCAGCTGAGCCCGGTCCTTGAGCGGCTCGCCGTCGAGTACAACGGCCGCTTCGTCCTCGCCAGGATCGACGTCGACGCCAACCAGATGCTGATGCAGCAGTTCGGGGTGCAGGGCATCCCGGCCGTCTTCGCGGTCGTCGCCGGCCAGGCGCTCCCGCTCTTCCAGGGCGCCGCCGGTGAGGCGCAGATCCGGCAGACCCTCGACCAGCTGGTGACCGTGGCCGAGCAGCGGTTCGGGCTCACCGGCCTGGCGGTCGACGCGGACGCCGAGCCCGGGAATGTCCCGCAGGCGGCGCCCGCGGCACCGGCCGGTCCTTATGACGCGCTGCTGGAGGCCGCCGTACAGGCGCTGGACGCGGGGGACTTGGGCGGGGCGGTGCAGGCGTACAAGAACGTGCTGAGCGACGACCCGGGGAACACCGAGGCCAAACTGGGCCTGGCGCAGGCCGAGTTGCTGCAGCGGGTGCAGAGTGCCGATCCGCAGCAGGTGCGCAAGGACGCCGCCGACAAGCCGGGCGACGCGCCGGCCCAGATCGCCGCCGCCGACCTGGACCTGGTGGGCGGTCATGTGGAGGACGCCTTCGGGCGGCTCATCGACACCGTGCAGCGCACCGCCGGTGACGAGCGGGAGGCCGTACGACTGCGGCTGCTCGAACTGTTCGAGGTCGTCGGAGCCGATGACCCGAGAGTGACGGCGGCGCGCAGGGCTCTGGCGCGCGCCCTCTTCTGATCGGGTCGGCAGCCCCGTTCTGACCAGTCACTAAACGCGAGGGCGTGTGTTGCCCGAGTGAAAGAACTGCCGACGGAGTGTCAATGCGGCCGCGCTTTACCAAATCTTGGTAATCGCGGCCGCTGTTACTGGCAGTAAATCGAGGGCGTAGTTCTGTCGGATTCTGTCCGGCCATTCATGGATATGTCCGCCCGCTTGACGCCACCCTGCGTTGCCGTCCGAGACCGACGGGTCGTTGTTCGGTTATCCGGCCGTTACTAGCGAGTAACGAACCCCCTTGTGCGGGCGGCGAGAATGCACCACGATCGGCGACGCTCGGTCCATTCCCGTACTACCCGACAGCCGGTCGGGCCACGGGAGTCCAGGGTCCCCACCGAGCAGAGCCGGCGGCAGTGGCGCCGGTTCTTGGGCAGGGGGGTCTTCGCCACCTGGCGAAGCCTGTCCAGCAAGGTTGTGCGTGATGCGTGTCAGGCGCGACCAGTGGTTGTCGCTCGGGGGTGATCGCCGGTGATTCGGGCGCGGTTCGCGCCGCCGAGCGCGGGCGCTCTCCTTCCCGAGGACGTAGCACTTCTCCCATCCCTGCCCGGCTGAGCCGTCGATTCCCGACGGGAGCAGTCAGGGCCAGGAGATGTACGTCCGAGAAGGAGGAAATATGGAGTCCCAGGTGCGTGGCGGGACCAGATGGAAGCGGTTCGCCGTCGTGATGGTGCCCAGCGTGGCCGCCACGGCTGCGATAGGTGTCGCCCTCGCGCAGGGCGCTCTCGCCGCGTCGTTCAGCGTGTCGGGCCAGTCGTTCAAGGTGACGACCAAGCAGCTCGACGGTACGGGCTTCAGCCAGTACGGCGCCCTCGACGAGGGCTACACGCTCAGCGGCAAGAAGACGGTTCGCCCCGTCGCGGTCTCGGCCTTCAAGTCCGCGACCATCAACAGCCTGTGCCAGTCGGTTGTCACCCCTGACATCCCGCTGCTCGGCAGCGTCAGCCTGATCCTGCGGGCGGGCCAGGACCCGGACAAGCCGGTCGAGGCCGAGAACCTGTACATCGACGTGGCCGAGCTTGAGGCCGACGCGACGTTCAAGGGCATCGACATCGGTGTGGCCGCCAAGGACGCCACCAAGGGTCCGGGCATGAAGGGCGGCAAGGAGCAGTCCAACCCGTTCGGGTTCGCTCAGCAGGCCGACTCGGTCGTGCTGAAGGACGTGAAGCAGACGGCGTGGGCGACCACCGCCGGAACCTTCAAGCTCAGCGGTCTGTCGATGAAGCTGTCGACGGGTGTCAAGGAGTGCTACTAAGCACTCACTGACGGGCGGGGGAGCCGGTGGCGCCCCCGCCCGTCCACACTCCGGCCGTGTCTTCACACGTCCGGCCCGAGCTTCACAACTCACCACCACAGCAAAGCCGTAGCAGGGAGCTGTTTTCCATGAGCGCCGAGACTCCTGCCGTACCCGGCCGCGACGAGCACAACCTCCGGGTCATCAGGCGGCACTTCCGCGCCTGGCGGGGCGAGAGGCCGTTCTGGGCCGGTCTGTTCGTCATCCTCGGCGGACTCCCCATCGCCTACTTCCCGTACGCGAACCTCCAGATCGGTCACCTGACGCTGGCGATGTCCACCACCGCGGGCGCCGGGTCGCTGATCATCGGCGTGCTGCTCGTCGTGCTCGGCGTCAGCCTCTGGTTCCAGAAGCATGTACGCACCTTCGCGGGTGTCGCGGCGATTCTGCTGGCGCTGGTGTCCATCCCCGTGTCGAACCTCGGTGGCTTCCTGATCGGCTTCCTGCTCGCCCTCGTCGGCGGCGCGATGGCCGTGTCGTGGGCGCCGGGTGCGCCGCCGGAGGCGCAGCCGGCCAAGGAGGCCACGGTGGCGCAGGACGACGCCCCCGAGGGCGCGGTGCCCGCTCCGCGGGACGCGGTGGACGAGCCGAACGATCTGTCAGGAACGAGCCCGGCGAACGGGGCGAACGGGAGGCACAGTGCCGGCTGACGAGGTGACCCACGGGACTGACGTGGATACGTCCCGTGCGAGAACCGGGCCGCGGCACGCGGCTCCCAAGAAGCCGCTGTTCACCAGGTTCCACATGCCGGCCGGCAAGGCGATAGCCCTGGCCGCGATGCCGACCGCGGTCCTCATGGGGATGGGGTTCACGCCGACGCTCGCCAACGCGGAGGACCAGCCGGCGTCCAGGAGTCTGACGGCCGACGAGTACAAGGACTGTGTGGCCGCCCTGGAGGGCGAGTCCGCGTCCCCCTCGCCGTCCGTGAGCGAGAGCGCGAGCGAGTCCCCCGCCGAGGACGACACGGCGGAGCCGACACCCACCCCGTCGGCCTCCACGGGCGGTGACTCTTCGTCGGATTCAGGTTCCGACGAAGAGGCCGAGCCCACGCCGTCCCCGTCGGAGACGTCGCAGAGCACGACCGCCGAGCCGCAGTCCGGTGCCGGCGGGACCGCCACGGCGTCCCCCTCGCCGTCGCCCTCCGAGTCCGACGGCAACCTGCTGGAGGACATCGGCGACGCCATCGAGGGCATCTTCACCCCCGGCGACGACGCCACGGCGAGCGCGAGCCCGTCGCCGTCGGCCACCCCGTCGGCCACCCCGTCGGCCTCCGAGTCGCCGAGCGCCGAAGGCTCCGACCCCGTGAAGGAGACCACCGACGAGGTCACCGGCACGGTCGGGGACGCGGTCAAGGACACCACCGACGCGGCGTCGGAGGCGGCCGAGGCCACCGGCAAGGCCGTCGAGGAAGCGGCCGAGGAGGTCACCGCGACCCCCAGCCCGTCGGCGAGCTCCACCACCGACCCCGGGGACTGCCCGGCCGCCACGGACGACAAGGGCGGTGTCGACAACACCGTCCCGCTGCCCGACGACCCGTGGTACCTGAACGCGAGCTCCCTGCTGCTCAAGGGCGCCGACTACCAGGGCATCGTCAAGGTGAGGACGGCCAACGGCACCACCAAGGACGTCCTGAAGTACGTCATCTCCGACGGCACCGACATCGGCGATCTGCACCAGACGGTGAAGGACCCGCAGTCGGGCAAGACGTACCACGTGCAGGCGGGCGCGGGGACGACGTCGACGATCCGCGACGGCAAGACGATCATGTACACCGAGTCCATCTCCGGCAATCTGCTGGGGCTGATCCCGGTGACGTTCAGCCCGGAGAACCCGCCGCCGCTGAACATCCCGCTGATCTACTTCACCAAGGTGAAGGTCGTGCAGGCCGGCCAGTTCGGCGGAACGCTGCACGTGCCCGGGCTGCGCCAGTTCACCACCGACTGAGCGCCCACCGAGGCCCGTTCGGGAGCCGCACAACGCCTGAGGGCGCCCCCTGATCCAGGGGGCGCCCTCAGCGCCTGTGTCACATGCCCGGCCGGGCGCACGTCGTCTGGCACGCACGCTCGCCGCGTTGCCGAACCGCCCACGTGGCTCCGCCACGAGGACGCTCCGGCGCCTTGCGATCGCACGCACCAGACGACGTGCGCTGATCCGACCGGGGATGTGACACAGGCGCAGCGCCGTGCAAGGCCCTTTACCGGGCCGTCAGTTGGCTTCGGCTCCACCGAGGTGGTGGACGCGGACCATGTTGGTGGTGCCGGGGACGCCGGGGGGCGAACCGGCCGTGATGATGAGGACGTCGCCCTCGTTGAAGCGGCCCAGCTTGAGCACCTCGCCGTCGACCAGGTCGACCATCTCGTCGGTGCTGTTCACGAACGGGACGACGTGCGACTCCACGCCCCAGCTGAGGGTGAGCTGGTTGCGGGTGGCCTCGTCGGTGGTGAAGGCCAGGATCGGCTGGGCGGCGCGGTAGCGGCACAGCCGGCGGGCGGTGTCACCGGACTTGGTGAAGGCGATCAGGCCCTTGCCGCCGAGGAAGTCGGCGATCTCGCAGGCGGCACGGGCGACCGAACCGCCCTGCGTGCGCGGCTTCTTGCCCGGGACCAGCGGCTGCAGGCCCTTGGCGAGCAGCTCCTGCTCGGCCGCCTGGACGATCTTCGACATCGTCTTGACGGTCTCGATCGGGTACGCGCCCACGCTGGACTCCGCCGACAGCATGACCGCGTCGGCGCCGTCCAGGATCGCGTTGGCCACGTCGGAGGCCTCGGCGCGGGTCGGGCGGGAGTTGGTGATCATCGACTCCATCATCTGGGTCGCCACGATCACCGGCTTGGCGTTGCGGCGGCACAGCTCGATGAGCCGCTTCTGCACCATGGGGACCTTTTCGAGGGGGTACTCGACGGCCAGGTCGCCACGGGCGACCATCACACCGTCGAACGCCATCACGACGTCCTCCATGTTGTTCACCGCCTGCGGCTTCTCCACCTTGGCGATGACCGGGACGCGGCGGCCGACCTCGTCCATGACCTTGTGCACGTCCTGGACGTCACTGGCGTCCCGCACGAAGGACAGCGCGACCAGGTCGCAGCCCATGCGCAGCGCGAACCGCAGGTCCTCGACGTCCTTCTCGGACAGCGCCGGCACGTTCACGGCCGCGCCCGGCAGGTTGATGCCCTTGTGGTCGGAGACGACACCGCCCTCGATGACGATCGTCTTGACCCGGGGGCCCTCGACGTCCAGGACCTTCAGCTCGACGTTGCCGTCGTTGATGAGGATCTGGTCGCCGCGCGAGACATCGCCCGGCAGGCCCTTGTAGGTGGTTCCGCAGATGTGCTTGTCACCCGGGACGTCCTCGGTGGTGATGACGAACTCGTCACCGCGCTCCAGCTCCACCGGGCCCTCGGCGAAGGTCTCCAGACGGATCTTGGGGCCCTGAAGGTCGGCGAGGACGCCGATCGCACGGCCGGTCTCCTGGGCGGCGGCCCGGACACGGTCGTAACGCCCCTGGTGCTCTTCGTGAGTGCCGTGGCTGAAGTTGAAGCGGGCCACGTTCATGCCGGCCTCGATCAGCGACACGAGCTGTTCTTGGGAGTCGACCGCGGGGCCGAGAGTACAGACGATTTTCGAACGGCGCATGGGGGCGATCCTATCGGTTTGTTTCGCTGCGGAATATTCCGTCTGGCGGAAAATACAAAGGGGCGGGATGCCGCTCAGGTGAGATTCCGTGAGCCATTTACAAGCGCGTACGTCTGAGTCGCAATCTCCAGTTCCTCGTCGGTCGGCACCACGGCCACGGCCACCCGCGCGGACTCCGGCGAGATCAGCCGCGGCTCATCGCTCCGTACGGCGTTCAGTTCGCCGTCCACCACCAGCCCGAGCTCCTCCAGGCCGGCGACGGCAGCTTCTCGCACGGGACTCGCGTTTTCCCCGACTCCCGCTGTGAAGGCGACCGCGTCCACCCGTCCGAGCACGGCGTAATAGGCGCCGATGTACTTCTTCAGGCGGTGAATGTAGATGTCGAAGGCGAGTTGCGCCTCTTGGTCACCCTCGTCGATCCTGCGCCGGATCTCGCGCATGTCGTTGTCACCGCACAGGCCGATCAGACCGCTCTTCTTGTTGAGAAGAGTGTCGATCTCATCGGTGGACATTCCGGCAACACGCATCAAATGGAAGATGACGGCCGGATCCATGTCTCCCGAGCGCGTACCCATCACCAGACCCTCCAAGGGCGTGAGTCCCATGGATGTGTCCACGCACCTCCCGCCCCGCACGGCGGAGGCGGACGCGCCGTTGCCGAGGTGCAGCACGATCACGTTCACCTCTTCCGGCGACCTGCCCAGCAGCTTCGCCGTCGCCCGGGAGACGTACGCGTGCGAGGTGCCGTGGAAGCCGTAGCGCCGGATGCGGTGCTCGTCGGCGGTCTTCACGTCGATCGCGTAGCGGGCGGCCGACTCCGGCATCGTCGTGTGGAACGCGGTGTCGAACACGGCGACCTGCGGCAGATCCGGCCGCAGTGTCTGGGCCGTGCGGATGCCGGTGAGGTTCGCCGGGTTGTGCAGCGGGGCGACCGGGATCAGCCGCTCGATCTCGGCGAGCACCGCGTCGTCGACGACGGTCGGCTCGGTGAAGTGCTTGCCGCCGTGCACCACCCGGTGCCCGATGGCGGCCAGCTCGGGAGAGTCGAGCCCGAGCCCGTCCTTGGCGAGTTCCTCCGACACGGCCTTCAGGGCGGCCTCGTGATCGGCGATGGGCCCGGTCCACTCCCGGGTCTCGGCGCCCATCGGGGTGTGCTTGAGCCGGGAGGTCTGCTCGCCGATGCGCTCGACGAGGCCCACCGCGAGCCGGCTGCCGTCGCTCATGTCGAGCAGCTGGTACTTCACCGACGAGGAGCCGGAGTTCAGGACGAGGACGCGGGTGCCACGCGTGGAGCTCACTGCTGGGACGCCTTCTCGATGGGGGACGACTGGGCCTGGATCGCCGTGATGGCGACGGTGTTGACGATGTCCTGCACGAGCGCGCCGCGGGACAGGTCGTTGACGGGCTTGCGCAGACCCTGCAGGACCGGGCCGACGGCGATGGCGCCGGCCGAGCGCTGCACGGCCTTGTAGGTGTTGTTGCCGGTGTTGAGGTCGGGGAAGATCAACACGCTCGCCTGGCCCGCGACTTCGGAGCCCGGCAGCTTGGTCGCGGCGACCGACGGCTCGACGGCGGCGTCGTACTGGATCGGACCCTCGATCCTCAGATCGGGCCTGCGCAGCCGCACCAGCTCGGTCGCCTCACGCACCTTGTCGACATCGGCGCCCGAACCGGAAGTGCCCGTGGAGTACGACAGCATCGCGATCCGCGGCTCCACGCCGAACTGCTCGGCGGTGGCCGCCGACTGGATGGCGATGTCGGCGAGCTGCTCGGCGTTCGGGTCGGGGTTGACCGCGCAGTCGCCGTAGACGAGGACCTTGTCGGCGAGGCACATGAAGAAGACCGACGACACGATCGAGGCTCCCCCAGAGGGGGGACCCCCGGGCTTGGTCTTGATGATCTCGAAGCCCGGGCGGATGGTGGCCGCCGTGGAGTGCACGGATCCGGACACCATGCCGTCGGCGAGGCCCTCCTGGACCATCAGGGTGCCGAAGTAGTTCACGTCCGAGACGACGTCGTAGGCCAGCTCCACGGTCACGCCCTTGTGGGCGCGCAGGGCGGCGTACTTCTCGGCGAAGGAGTCGCGCAGCTCGGAGGTCGCCGGGTCGATCAGCTGGGACTCGCCCAGGTCGATACCGAGGTCGGCGGCCTTCTTGCGGATCTGGTCCACCGGGCCGAGGAGAGTGAGGTCGCAGACACCGCGCCGCAGCAGCACCTCCGCGGCGTGCAGGACGCGGGGTTCGGTGCCCTCCGGGAGCACCACGCGCCGGAGGTCGGAGCGGGCCTGCTCGAGGAGCTTGTGCTCGAACATCATCGGTGTGACGCGGTCGCTGCTGGGGGCGCTCACGCGCTTGAGCAGGTCCCCGGTGTCGGCGTACCGCTCGAAGAGCCCGAGGGCCGTCTCGGCCTTCCGGGGCGTCGCCGCGTTGAGCTTGCCCTCCAGGGAGAAGAGCTGCTCGGCGGTCGGGAAGCTGTTGCCGTGCACCGAGATCACCGGCGTGCCGGGGGCGAGGCGGGCGGCGAGGGTGAGGACGTCGTCGCTGGGGACCTCGTTGAGGGTGAGCAGCACACCGGCGATCGGCGGGGTGCCGGCGCTGTGCGCGGCGAGCGCGCCGACGACCAGATCGGCACGGTCGCCCGGGGTCACGACCAGGCAGCCCGGGGTCAGGGCGCCCAGGAAGTTCGGCAGCATGGCACCGCCGAAGACGAAGTCGAGGGCGTCGCGGGCGAGCCCCGAGTCGTCGCCGAGGAGCGTCTTCGCGCCGAGGGCGTGGGCGATCTGCGCGACCGTGGGCGCGGACAGGGCGGGCTCGTCGGGCAGGACGTAACAGGGGACGGGCAGCCGGTTGGCGAGCCGCTCGGCGATCTCGTCACGGTCGGCCCGCGCGACCCGGTTGGTCACCATGGCGAGGACGTCGCAGCCGAGGCCGTCGTAGGCGCGGTAGGCGTTGCGGGTCTCGGCGAGCACCGACTCGGCGGTCTGCTTGCGGCCGCCGACGACGGGTATGACGGAGGCGCCGAACTCGTTGGCGAGCCGGGCGTTCAGGGAGAGCTCGTCCGGGAACTGCGTGTCGGCGTAGTCGGTGCCGAGGACGAGGACCACGTCGTAGTCGCGGGCGACCAGGTGGAAGCGGTCGACGAGGGTGGAGACCAGCTCGTCGGCGCCCCGCTCGGCCTGGAGCGCGGACGCCTCGTGGTAGTCCATGCCGTACACGGTCGCCGGGTCCTGCGCCAGCCGGTAGCGGGCGCGCAGCAGCTCGAAGAGGCGGTCGGGCCCGTCGTGGACGAGGGGCCGGAAGACACCCACTCGGTCGACCTGCCGGGTCAGGAGTTCCATGACCCCCAGTTCGACGACCTGGCGGCCGTCGCCGCGGTCGATACCGGTCACGTACACGCTGCGCGTCACGCGTGGTCTCCCCTTCATCCGTGTGGGCAAGGTGTCGGCTGGTCAATGTCATAAAAATCGCCCACCAAGGTGAGCAGAACCCTCTTGACAATACCTCTGTCGGTAGATAAGGCGCCCGTCAGGACCGAGGGCTGGAAAGGGTGGACCGGGACGCACCGGACGGAAGCGACATCGTCCTCGGGGACGTGAAACAATCGGACTGGCTCATTGGTGTCCACAGCGAGCAGGAGACACAGCACGATGCGTATCGGAGTTCTCACCGCAGGCGGCGACTGCCCCGGCCTGAACGCAGTGATCCGGTCGGTCGTGCACCGCGCCGTCACCCAGTACGGCGACGAGGTCATCGGCTTCGAAGACGGATACGCCGGTCTGCTGGACGGCCACTACCGCACCCTCGACCTCGACGGGGTGAGCGGCATCCTGGCCCGCGGCGGCACCATCCTCGGCTCCTCCCGCCTTGAGCGCGACCGGCTGCGGGAGGCCTGCGACAACGCTCCCGACATCGCCCGCGAGTTCGGCATCGACGCGCTGATCCCGATCGGCGGCGAGGGCACCCTGACGGCGGCCCGCATGCTCTACGACGCCGGCCTGCCGGTGGTCGGCGTCCCCAAGACGATCGACAACGACATCTCCTCCACCGACCGCACCTTCGGCTTCGACACGGCGGTCGGCGTCGCGACGGAGGCGATGGACCGCCTGAAGACGACGGCCGAGTCCCACCAGCGTGTGATGGTCGTCGAGGTCATGGGCCGCCACGCAGGCTGGATCGCCCTGGAGTCCGGCATGGCGGCCGGCGCCCACGGCATCTGCCTGCCCGAGCGCCCCTTCGACCCCGCCGACCTGGTCAAGATGGTCGAGGAGCGCTTCTCGCGCGGCAAGAAGTTCGCCGTCATCTGCGTGGCCGAGGGCGCCCACCCCGCCGAGGGCTCCATGGACTACGGCAAGGGCGCGATCGACCAGTTCGGCCACGAGCGCTTCCAGGGCATCGGTACGGCGCTGGCGTTCGAGCTGGAGCGGCGGCTCGGCAAGGAGGCCAAGCCGGTCATCCTCGGCCACGTCCAGCGCGGTGGCGTACCGACGGCCTACGACCGCGTCCTCGCCACCCGCTTCGGCTGGCACGCCGTGGAGGCGGCGCACCGGGGCGAGTTCGGCAGGATGACCGCCCTGCGCGGGACGGACATCGTGACGGTGCCGCTGGCGGAAGCGGTGACCGAGCTGAAGACGGTGCCGAAGGACCGGATGGACGAGGCGGAGTCGGTCTTCTAGACCCTGGGTTCTCACAGCTTCGGCCCAGGGGCGCTTCAGGTACGGCCGGGACGGTGTGCCCATGCACGCACACCACACACCACGCACCCCTGAGGCCGAACGCACCCGCCGCTGGTTCATGAACAGGTCGCTGCTGCTCGGCGGCGCGGCGGCTATGGCGACGATGACCGGCTGTTCGAGCGGTTCGAGCGGTTCGAGCGGTTCGAGCGGTTCCACCTCGCCCACCGCTTCCTCCTCGGCGTTCTACTACCGGGTGCGCAGCCCCGTGGTCCTGATCGAGTACGACGCGCAGTCGCCGCTGGCCTACGGCAATGAGAACGGGGGAGGGGCGGGCGGCCCCGGCGGAACGCCGACGCAGCAGCGCATCCACACCGTCATCCGCACCCCGAACGGCGGCGACTACGGCGTGGACCTGCTCAGACTGCACCTGGAGAACGATCACTGACCCTGGTCCAGAAGTGGTTCACGATCCGGTCCAGGAACTCCCTGCCGGACGCGCTGGAACCGCCACTGTCGCCGCCGCCCCAGTTCAGGGTGGCGACCATCTGCCCCTGGTACTCCCGGTGCAGCTCCTGGAGGGCGTCCTCCAGGAGCCGGCGGTCGAGCGGGACGAGCTTGCCGACCGGGCGGACGTACGCCTGCCAGCGCGTGGTCACCGCGCTGCGCAGCAGATCGCCGAGCTTGGTGTCCCGCCCGGTGACGGTGACGAAGTCCGGCAGGGAGAGCCCGAGCAGATCGACGAGGGCGGAGGTCTGACGCTCGGTGCCACGCCAGTCGTCGCTCTCCTCCATCCGCAGATAGGCGTGGAGCTCGTGCCCGACGGCACGGGCGACGTCCTCGGGAGCCAGCCCGCGGGCCATGCGGTGCTCACGCAGGGTCCGCGGACGGCCGAGCAGTTCACCGGGGGAGCACCACAACACGCCCGCGAGAGCGGTGAGTTCGGGATTGGAGGGGGAGGCGACCCCGCGTTCCCAGGCGATGACGAGGTCCGGGGTGACGTAAGGGAGGCCGTAGGACACCCGCATGCCGTAGGCGACATGTTCGGGACCCATGTTCAGGGCGGCACGGAGCCTTCGGGCGGCGGGGGCGTTGAAGGGCGGTGTCGGTGGGACGGCGGGCTGGTTCGGTTGAGCTGGGGGTCGGCGCACGGTGGCCAAGCTATGGCCGACGGCCGGTGGTGACTACGGTCTGTTCGGCCAGGATCACGGATTGTAGGAACGTACGGTTCCAGCCGCGGGGGTGGGGTGGCCGAAGATCGTCGGTTAGTGGGGGCGGAGGCGGGTGAGGATCACGCCGGGGCGCTCGCGCGGGCGCCCCGGGAAGGTGGTCCCTCGATGAACGGCAAGCTCAGCGGGCATATTCGTGAGCGTCTCCTGGCCCCGAACTTCTGGCACCTCGCGACGGTGGGTCCCGACGGCGCGCCCCACGTTTCGCCCATGTGGGCGGACATCGAAGACGAGTACGTCATGGTCAACACGTCGATCGGACGCGTGAAGATCGACAACCTGCGGCGCAATCCGTACGTCTCGCTGTCCCACATCGACCCCGAGAACCCGTACGACCGGGCCGAGGTCCGGGGGCGGGTGGTGCGGTTCGTGGAGGGGGAGCCGGCGGAGCGGGCGATGGATCGACTGGCGATGAAGTACATCGGGGAGGTGCGGTATCCGTGGTTGTTGCCGGGGGAGCGGAGGGTGATGGTGCTCATCGAGGCTGAGCGGGTGCGGAGGGTTGTGGGGGTGGAGGTGTTCCGGAAGGGGGTTTTGCCGGAGGCGGGGGATTAGGGGAGGGTCTCGGCTTGGGCGCGGGCTTGGGCGGCTTCAGTGGGGCCGTTGGCCCGGTCGAGGACGTCGGCGGCCTGTGCGTAGTGGCTGCGGGCATCCTCAGTACGTGAGGCCTCCTCGTAGGTGAGGGCCAGATTCATGAGTGTCCGACCCAAGAGGTACGTTCCCCGGTTGCCCTTGTCGAGGACGACCGTCGGGTCCCCGGCCCTCTTGATCTCGGCCACCAGCGACGCGATGCCCCGATGCCGGCGTCTGCGCAGCATCGCGGCGGCGACCTGGAGCGCGAGGGGCAAGTGACCGCAGAGGGCGGCCAGTTCGCGGAGGGCTTCCGGTTCGCGGGAAGGGCGAGGGTCGTTGCCGAGGGCTGTGGTCACCAGGGCGGTCGAGTCGTCCTCGGAGAGGGTCTCCAGGCCGACGATGTGCAACGGGAGCGAGTCAGGCCGGTCGCGGGACGTGATCAGTACCCGGTGGTCCCCGGTGCCGGGCAGGAGCGACAGGAACTGGCCTACTGCCGGTGGGCTGATGCGGACGATGACCGGTTGGGGTGGCTGCCGGGGAGGCCGGAGCCGGAGCGGTTCGCGGACCGGACACAGGCGCTGGCATGGCTGGACGGTGAGCGGGGCGGGCTGGTGGCGGCCGTGCAGTGGGCGGGCGAGGCACGGTATGCGCGGCAGGCGGTGAGATTGGCCGGATGCCTGGGGGCGTACCTGGAGTGGCGGCGGTATTTCGACGACGCAATCAGTGTTTCGCGTGTCGCGCAGGAGGCCTGCTCACCGGGGCGGGGACCGCCGTGGCGAGGCCATGGCGTGGAACAACCTCGGCAGCGCCCTGCAGAAGGCGGGCCGCGTGGGGGAGGCAGTCGAGGCCCATAGCAAGGCTTGGGGGATCTATCACGAGTACGAGGACTGGTATCGGGCTGGAACGGCCCTCCAGAACCTGGCCTTCGCCCACGAGGCCGCTCGACGCCCCGCCGAGGCCCGCGCCCACTACCTCCAAGCCGCCGACGCCTACTCCCGGGCCAACGCCCCCGCCGAAGCCGCCGAAGCCCGAGCCCAAGCCGACGAACTCACCCCTTGACCGCCCCACCCAAAGCAAACCCCCCACCCAACCGCCTCGCCACCCCCACATAAAGCAAAATCACCGGCGTCGAATAAATAACCGAGAACGCGGCCAACTGCCCATAAACCACCGTCCCCCGATTCCCGAAGAACTCATTGATGCTCACCGCTGCCGGCATCTGATCCGGTGTGAGCAGCAGCATGAACGGGACGAAGAAGTTCCCCCACATCATCACGAAGGAGAACACCGTCACCACCGCCACCCCCGGCCCCATCAGCGGCAGTACGATCCGCACCAGTGACTGGAACGACGACGCCCCGTCCGTCCAGGCCGCCTCTTCCAGTTCCTTCGGCACACCATCCATGAAGTTCTTCATCAGCCAAATGGCGAACGGCAGTTGAGACGCGGCGAAGAAGAAGATCGTGCCCTGCATCGTGTCGATCAGATTCACCTGGACGAACAACGCGTACACCGGGACCATCACGGCAGTGATCGGCAGGCACGTGGCGAAAAGTACCGTCAGCAGGAACGGGCGGTTCAGGCGGGAGCGGAAGCGGGACAGCGGGTACGCCGCCAGCGCCGCGCACGCCACCGTCACAAGCGTGCCGCCCCCGCACAGCAGCAGACTGTTCAGCAGCGGTGTGAACGTGATGTCCTCCGTCAGCACCGCGTCGAAGTTGTCCCAGGTCACGCCGTCCGGAACCTTCACCGTCAGGTCCGCGCGCGGGTCCAGGGACGACAGGATCACCCACGCCAGCGGGAGTACGAAGGCAGCCGCGACAGCCAGCAGACCCGCGTCGGCGGCCAGTCGGCGTGTGGTTCTGCGGGATCGCACAGGCCCTACACCTCCGTCCGTAGCAACCGCAGGTAGACCAGCGAGAACAGCGAACCCACCACCAACAACAGCAGCGCCACCGCCGTGCCGTACCCGATCATGCTCTTCTGGAATGCCTCCTCGTACATGAACAGGGGGAGGGTCTGGCTTTTCCCACCCGGGCCGCCTCTCGTCATCACCCAGATCAGGCCGAAGACGGACAGGGTCTGGAGGGTGATCAGCATCAGGTTCGTGCCGATGGAGCGGCGGATCATCGGGAGCGTGATGTGCCACATACGGCGCCAGCCGCCCGCGCCGTCCACTTCCGCCGCCTCCGTTATCTCCTTCGGGATTTCATTCAGGGCCGCCGAGTACACCAGCATCGAGAAGGCCGTACCCCTCCACACATTCGCGAACGACACCGCCAGGATGGGGAGGGTGAACAGCCAGTCCTGGGACGGGAGATGGAGCCAGTCCAGGACGGCGTTCAGGGTTCCTTCGCGGCGGAAGAAGGCGTAGAGCAGGAAACCCGCCACCACCTCCGGGAGCACCCACGCGGCGATGACGATCCCGCCCGTCAGGGTGCGGACCGGCTTCGACGCCCGTTGCATCAGGGCCGCGAGCGCCAGGCCCAGTGTGTTCTGGCCGATCAGTGCCGATACGACCGTGAAGACGAGCGTCAGCCATACGGCGTTCAGGAAGGCCTCGTCCCCGAACGCCGTACGGAAGTTCTCGAAGCCGATGAACGACTCCTCGGCCTGGCCGGTGAGTTGGAGGTCGGTGAAGGCGATGTAGGCGCAGTAGGCGATCGGGCCGGCGAGGAAGAGGAGCAGGAGGACGACGGCGGGTGCGACCGGGAGGGCGCGGGTGAGCGTCCTCATGCGCGGGGACTCATTTCTGGATCACCTGGTCGTCGGTGGCCCTCTTCAGTTCCTCGTCGTAGTTCTTCGCCGCCTCCTCCACGGACGCGTCGCCCGTCGTCACGCTCTCCATCGCCTCCTGGATGGCCGTGGAGACCTTCGGGTACGCCGGGTACGCGGGCCGGTAGTGCGTGCTCGCGACCAGGTCCGTGAAGAACTTGATGCCGGGCTGGGCCTCGGCGTACGCGGGGTCGTTCGCGACGTCCTCGCGGACCGCGATGCCGGAGTTGGCGACGTACCACTTCTGCGCGTTCGCCTTGGTCTGCATGGTCTTGATGAAGTCGAAGGCGAGGTCGGGGTTGGCCGCCTTGTCGGGGATCGCCCAGGTCCAGCCGCCGGACATGCTCACCTTGCCCGGGGCCTGGCCGTGCTGGGTCGGCATGGCGGCGAGGCCGAGTTTCTCCGACCACTCGGGCCACTCGTGGCCGCTGCCCTCCAGCCAGTCCTGCGGGAGCCAGGAGCCGTCGAGGTCGATGCCGAGCTTGCCCTGGGGGAGGAGTTCGCCCCGGACCCGGGTGCCGAAGTTGGGGTCGAGGGCGTCGGAGACGTCGGGGCCGAGTTTCTCCTTGTAGACCGTCTCGACGAAGGCGAGGGCGTCCTTGAAGCCCTGGCTTCCGGCGATCCACTTCTTCGACGAGGAGTCGTAGAGCGGGTCCGTCTTGCCGTCGTTGGTGCCGTACAGGAGCATTTCGAAGCCCTGCATGGTGGCCGCCTCGCCCGCGGGCTTGCCGGTGTAGACGTTCATGGGCGTGACGTCCGGGACCTTCTCCTTGATCGTGCGGGCTGCTTCGAGCACGTCGTCCCAGGTCTTCGGCTGCCAGGTGGCGGGGAGGCCGGCCTTCTTGAAGATGGCCTTGTCGTACCAGAGTCCGCGGGTGTCGGTGCCGTCCGGGACGCCGTACGTCTTGCCGTCCTCGCCCTTCGCCGCGGCCTTCGCGGTGTCGATGAACTGGTCCCAGTCCGGCCACTTGGCGAGATAGTCGTCGAGGGGTTTGAGGTAGCCGCTGGTGATGTCCGAGTTGATGAGGAAGGTGTCCTCGTAGACCAGGTCCGGGGCGGTCTTGGGGGAGCGGAGCATCTGCTGGAGCTTGGTGTAGTACTCCGAGTCCGGGGCCTTGACGGGGATGAACTCGACCTTCTTCCCCGGGTACTTCTTCTCGAAATCCTTCTTGATGTCCGCGAGGAAGTTGTCCATCACCTTGATGTTGTTGTCCGTGGACTGCTTGAAGGAGACCTTCACGGTGTCCGGGTCGTCTCCGGAGCCGGATCCGCAGGCGGTGAGGGTGGTCGCGGCGGCGAGGACGAGGGCGGCTGTTGTCAGAGCGGCGGTGGGGCGCACGGGCATGACGGCATGACCTCCTGCGGGCTCACGTCGTTGTGGCGCGGGGATGGCTGCCCGGTGAACGTAGGTGGAGTGGTCTAGTCAGGTCAATGCGTCTGCGGAGGATTGGGCTTGAGCGGCTTCGGCGGGGGCATTGGCTCGGGTGAACGCTTGGACAGCTCGGAGGTAGTGGGCGCGGGCTCCGGGAAGGTCGTGGATGTCCTGGTGGACGAAGGCCAGACCTACGAGGGCATGCCCTGCCCAGTAGCAGTCCTCGAACTCCTGATAGACCTCCAGAGCCTTGCCGTACGCCTCGATCGCCTCCTCCGCACTCCCCGCATCCAGAAGACATGCGGCGAGGTTGTGCCACGTCATGCCCTCGCCGTGGCGGTCCCCTGTGACCTGGCACAGGTCACGGTCTCGGATGTGGGCGTCGATCGCCTCCTCGACCCGGCCCACCTCTCGAAAGGCCATGCCGAGGTTGTTCCACACCGAAGACTCGCCGTGGCGGTTTCCGATGGCCTGGTACAGGTCCCGGGCGTGGTTGAGGGCGTGGATCGCCTGCTCGACGCGGCCTGCCTATCGAAGTGCGATGCCGAGGTTGTTCCACACTGCGGATTCGCCGGGACGGTCTTCGGTGGCCTGGTACAGATCACGGCGTGGTTGAGCGCGTCGATCGCTTCCTCGAAGTGGCCCGCCTCTCGGAGGGCCATGCCGAGGTGGGTCAACGAGCCGGCCTCGACTCCCAGGGCCCCGAGACGGTGGGCGCCCTCCTGCGCGGCACGCGCCACGGTGATCGCGTCGTCGAAGTACCGCCGCCAGCGCAGGTATACCGCGAGGCATGCGGCGGCAGCGTCGCCGTAGCCCGAGGCACCGGGCCATGGACCGTTCCCCTACCGCTCCCGGTCGACCCGCTTGCCGATAACAGGCCCGTTGAAGACCCCGCCCCGGAAATCGATGTGATCGCCGCCGTATTGGGGCCCCTCCTTGGATCCGGAGGAGGACCCGCTGGAACCCGCGCCGCGAGGCCGGTGCTTGCGCAGCACCCCCACCGCCACCGCCGCCGCCTGCGCAGCCGCCCGCTTCTGCGAACCGCCCTTGTCCGCATTCGACTTCCCGGGGTTCGCCCGGTCGCTGATCCCGCGGATCACCAGCGCGTCCAACTGCCCGCTGACATGCGCCGCGTGGACCGCGCCGGCGCCCTCCATCTCGATGGCGTTCGCGTCGTTGTAGTGGCGCTTGATGAACTCGGCGAAGGCCGACCTGTCGTCGGTCAGGACCACGTCCCCGCAGGCGATCGGCTTCAGATGCCCCTGTACCTCTTCCAGCCCCCGCAACGCCGACCGCGCCGCCTGCACCAGCCGGTTCGACCCGTGCCAGACCTCCGGACGGGCCTGGAAACCGGAAGGCGTCACCTTGCCCCCCTGCACCGCGTACACCTTCGTGCCGACGACGACGTCACCGATCGCGACATCGGGCTTCAGCGAACCGGCCACGCCCACGAAGAGCATCGCCTCCGGCCGGAGCCAGCCCAGGATCTGTGTCGTCAGCGCGGACGCGTTCACCGCGCCCTCGCCCAACTCCGCGACGGCCAGCGTCCATTCCGTGCCCGGCAGCCGCCCCCGCTCCACCCGCGTCCCGTCCTCATGGACCAACTCCTCGACATCCTCGCCGAGATGGGCGCGCACGGCGTCGTACTCGACAGCCAGCGCGGTAAGGACGACAACAGTCTGTGAAGTCTGCGGCACGCATTTAAGGTACTGCCAAGCACTGTCACCGGGGGAAGGAATATCCGTGGCCGAGCATGCGGAGCCAGACGTCACCGTCAGCCAGCTCCTCCTCGCCGAGTACCAGACCGTCAAGGACGAGCAGAAGACCCGTATCGGCTTCCGCGACAACCTCCTGTACGTCACCCTCGCCGTCGTCGCCGCGGTCATCGCCGCCGCCGCGCAGGCCGAGCGGTCCGCCATGCTGCTGGCCATTCCGCCGGTCTGTGTCGTCCTCGGCTGGACCTACCTCGTCAACGACGAGAAGATCTCCGCGATCGGGAAGTACATACGCGACGACCTCGGCCCCCGCCTCGCTCAACTCGTTCAGGCCGAGCGGGCGTTCGGCTGGGAGACCGCCCACCGCACCGACGCCCGCCGCCGCACCCGCAAGGCCCTTCAGTGCGCCATCGACCTGCTGGCCTTCTGTGTCGTGCCGCTCGCCGGGCTCGCCGTCTACTGGAGTGCCGGACAGACCTCCACCGGACTCCTCGTCGTGTCCGTCTTCGAAGCCATCGGCCTCGTGGGACTCGCCGCCCAAGTCGTCCTCTACGCACGGCCGTTCAGCTAAGGCCCGCTCACCCACCGATACCGCAGCTCCGGTCGCCCCACCGTCCCGTACTGCGGACTCCGCGCCGCCCTCCCCGCATCCACCAGATGCTCCAGATAGCGGCGGGCCGTGATCCGCGAAATACCCACCGCCTCCGCCACGCCTGTCGCGGTCAGCCCCTCCGCGCAGTCCCGCAGCGTCACGGTGACCCGCTCCAGCGTCGGCGCGCTCAACCCCTTCGGCAGCGCCGCCGGGCCCGGCGCACGCAGGGTCGCCAGCGCCCGGTCGACCTCGTCCTGGCCGCTCGCCTCGCCCGCCGTCGCGTGGAACTCGGCGTACCGCACGAGACGGTCCCGCAGGGTCGCGAAGGTGAACGGCTTCAGGACGTACTGGACGACGCCCAGCGACACCCCCTCCCGCACCACCGCCAGGTCCCGCGCCGACGTCACCGCGATCACGTCCGCGTGATGGCCCAACGCCCGGAGGGAGCGGGCTAGTTGCAGGCCGTGCACATCCGGGAGGTGGAGGTCCAGCAGCAACAGGTCCACCGGCGTACGGTCCAGCGCGCGGCGCGCCTCCGCCCCCGTGTGCGCCTTGCCGACCGCCGTGAATCCGGGGACCCGGTTGACGTACATGACATGCGCGTCGGCGGCGACGGGATCGTCCTCCACGACCAGGACACGGATCCGCTTTTCGGTGGTCATACGTCGCCTCCAGAGACCGCGCCCCCGGAAACTACGCCCTTACGCCGTACCGCGTTCCTCAGCGGCAGCCGTACCTCGAACTCCGCGCCACCCCCGGCGGCCCCGGTCACCGTCAGCGAACCCTCGTGCCGGCTCGCCGCCTGCCGCACCAGTGCCAGCCCCAGCCCCCGCCCGCCAGGCCCCGCCGGCTTCGTCGAGAACCCCCGCTCGAACACCACCTCGGCATACGCCGGATCCACCCCCGCCCCCGTGTCCGACACCCTCAGGACCAGGTAGGAGGCCTCCGCGTACGCCGTCACCGTCACCCGCGCCCGCACACTGCCCTGGGCCGCGTCCACCGCGTTGTCGATCAGGTTGCCGAGGATGGTCACCAGGTCCCGGGCGGGCAGCGACGGTGGCAGGAGTCCGTCGTCGAGCCGGCTGTCCTCCGACACCACCAGCTCTACGCCCCGCTCGTTCGCCTGGGCCGTCTTGCCCAGCAACAGGGCCGCCAGCACCGGCTCGCTCACCGCCGCCACCACCTGATCGGTCAGAGCCTGCGCCAGCTCCAGTTCGGCCGTCGCGAACTCCACCGCCTCCTCGGCCCGCCCCAGCTCGATCAGCGACACGACCGTATGCAATCGATTGGCCGCCTCGTGCGCCTGCGAGCGCAGCGCCTGGGTGAATCCGCGCTCGGAGTCCAACTCGCCCATCAGGGACTGGAGTTCCGTGACATCGCGCAGTGTGACCACGGTGCCCTGGCGCTCGCCGCCCGACACCGGGGAGGTGTTCACCACCAGCACCCGGTCCGCCGTCAGATGCACCTCGTCCACCCTCGGCTCCGACGCCAGCAGCGCGCCCGTGAGCGACGGTGGCAGCCCCAGGTCGGCCACCGATGTGCCGACCGCCGCCTCCGACACGCCCAGCAGCTCCCGGCCGCCGTCGTTGATCAGCGCCACCCGGAACTGTCCGTCGAGCATCAGCAGGCCCTCGCGCACGGCGTGCAGGGCGGCCTGGTGGTAGTCGTGCATACGGCTGAGCTCGGCGGCGTTCATGCCATGGGTGTGCCGGCGCAGGCGGGCGTTGATGACGTACGTGCCGACCGCCCCGAGCGCGAGCGCGCCGCCCGCCACGCCGAGCAGTGCGGTCAGCTGGTCCTGCACCCGCTTGCTGATCTCCTCGACCTTGATGCCCGCGCTGACCAGGCCGACGATCTTCCCGCCGTCCCAGATGGGCGTGACCGCGCGGACGGAGGGGCCGAGGGTGCCGGTGTACGTCTCGGTGAAGGACTCGCCCTTCAAGGCGTCGTCGATATGGCCGATGAAGCGCTGCCCGATCTCGTCGGGGTTGGGGTGGGTCCAGCGGATGCCCTTGGTGTCCATGATCGTGACGAAGTCGACCCCGGTGTCCTGCTGGACGTGCGACGCGTACGGCTGGAGGGAGGAGGAGGGGTCGTCGGTGCGGATCGCCTGCCGTACCGACGGGGAGTCGGCGACCGAGCGGGCCACGGCCAGCGCCTGGCGGTCGGCGGCGTCCTCGGCCTGGCTGCGGTCACTGACGTACGTGAACAGCGCGTACCCGGCGACGAGCACCGCTATCAGCACGGCCTGCATGGCGAAGAGCTGGCCGGCCAGGCTGCGGGGTCGGGGGACGGGGAAGCGCATGTCGTCAGTGTGCCTCCCCGGTTGAGCGTGAACTAAATGAACGGAAGGGTGACCGCCCTCACAGGGCGGGAGATAGTCACGGCATTCCTCAAATCCCCCGGACGTGAGCCGCACGCCGGTGATGCCGACGAAGACGTCAAGGAGGGCAGCCGTGGCCGCCAGTACCCCCGATACGGCCCCCGCAGCCAAGCGGGACCGCACGCACTATCTCTACATCGCGGTGATCGTCGCGGTCGCCCTGGGCATCACCGTCGGTCTGGTCGCACCCGACTTCGCGGTGGAGCTGAAGCCGATCGGTACCGGCTTTGTGAACCTGATCAAGATGATGATCTCGCCGATCATCTTCTGCACGATCGTTCTCGGCATCGGCTCGGTCCGCAAGGCCGCGAAGGTCGGCGCCGTGGGCGGTATCGCGCTGGTCTACTTCACGATCATGTCGCTGGTCGCGCTGGGCATCGGCCTGGTAGTCGGCAACATCCTGGAGCCGGGCACCGGCCTCGCGGTGACCGACGCGGTCAAGGACGCGGGCCAGGCCCAGGTCGACGCCGAGGCGAAGGACACCACCGAGTTCCTGCTCGGCATCATCCCGACCACGATCGTCTCCGCGTTCACCGGCGGCGAGGTGCTCCAGACCCTGCTCGTCGCGCTGCTCGCCGGGTTCGCGCTGCAGGCGATGGGGCAGGCCGGACAGCCGATCCTGCGCGGTGTCGAGCACATCCAGCGGCTGGTCTTCCGCATCCTCGCGATGGTCATGTGGGCCGCGCCGATCGGCGCCTTCGGTGCCATCGCGGCGGTCACCGGCTCGGCCGGACTGGACGCGCTGAAGAGCCTCGCCGTGCTGATGCTCGGCTTCTACGTCACCTGCTTCCTGTTCGTCTTCATCGTGCTCGCCGCGCTGCTGCGGATCGTCGCGGGCCTGAACATCCTCACGTTCTTCAAGTACCTGGGCCGGGAGTTCCTGCTGATCCTGTCGACGTCCTCGTCCGAGTCCGCGCTGCCGCGGCTCATCGCGAAGATGGAGCACCTCGGCGTCAGCAAGCCGGTGGTCGGCATCACGGTGCCGACGGGGTACTCCTTCAACCTCGACGGCACGATGATCTACATGACGATGGCCTCGCTGTTCATCGCCGACGCCATGGGTACGCCGATGTCGATCGGCGAGCAGATCCCGCTGCTGCTGTTCCTGCTGGTCGCCTCGAAGGGCGCGGCGGGTGTCACCGGTGCCGGACTCGCGACGCTGGCCGGTGGCCTCCAGTCGCACAAGCCCGCGCTGGTGGACGGCATCGGACTCATCGTCGGCATCGACCGGTTCATGAGCGAGGCGCGCGCCCTGACGAACTTCGCGGGCAACGCCGTCGCCACGGTCCTGATCGGGACGTGGACCAAGGAGATCGACCGGGGCCGGGTGGACCAGGTGCTGGCCGGTCAGATCCCGTTCGAGGAGAAGACGCTGCTCGACGACGGAGCCGCGGAGGAGGCTCCCGCGGAGGTTCCCGAGCAGGGCGGCGAGAAGGAGCTGGCGAAGGCCTGACGCAGGCTCCGACCGAACCCCGAGCGGTCAGGCACTCCCCCCGTTGGCCTGACCGCTCGGCTTGTTCGCTTCCTGCGCGGCCCACGGGTCGGTGATCTCCCGCAGCAGGATGAGCGCCTCGCGCAGCTGCTTCATACGCCGCTTGCCGAGGTGCTCCTCCCATTCCCGCTCGACTTCGGCCACGACGGCGTCGGCGACCTCCTTGGCCGTCCAGGCCCTCGCCGCGCCGCGCACCAGCCGGGCCCGCCTGTCGGTGGGGTCCGGCACCCGCGAGATGCCGGTGGCGGCCGCCCGGGACGCGGCGGACAGGGTCTGGACGATGCGCTTCCCTCCGCGCCCCTGGCCCCTCCCGCAAGCGAGGCTGGTGGCGACGGACATCGAGTGGACGAGGGGGAGCGGCGAGGAAGTGCGGGCACCGATGGCGGACTTGCTGATGAGGCTCACGGGGCGCGCTGCCGGCCCGTCCGGCGTTTGAGGCCGAGGCCGTTCAGGCCGAAGCGGGGGCGAAGGAAATCCCCTGCGGCAGATCAGGACGCTCCAGGACTTCGGGTTCGACCTGGAGGAGACCCGGCCGTTCGTGGAGTGTCTGCGGGCCGGGCACCCCGAGGGCGACGCGTGCCCGGCCTCGCTCGCGGTCTACCGGCGCAAGCTGGACGAACTCGACGCGCTGATCGGCGAGTTGCAGGCCGTGCGGGCGCAGATCGGGGTGCGTCTCGCACTCGCCGGGGATCCGAAGTGCGAACTGGGAGGGTAGCCGTGGTGAGTGAAGTGACCGACGCGGACTTCGAGGCGGAAGTCATCGGGTCCGACCTGCCGGTGCAGGTAGCTGGCCTCGCCTCCTGCGCTGCCACCCCGCGGCGCCGTGTTGATCAAGGGCTACGGGGCATCCGCCCTGCCCATGTACCCGCCCCACGGCGGGCGGCGAAGCCGCCCTGGGTCGCTGACCTGAGCGGACGTAAAGAAATCCCCCGAGCAATTGCGCTCGGGGGATTTCTCTGCGTATATTCAATGATTCGCGACTTCGAGAAAATGGGGCCGCGAAGAAGCTGGTAGACGCAGTATATCCGGGCGGGAGTGGAATTGTCAAACAGCGAATTTCCGGACGATGAAATGCGCCGCGAGCAGGAATTCATCGACGGCCTGTATGCGCGCGTCGACGCGCTGCGCGGTGACACGGAGACCTCCGTCCAGGACGCGCTCGCCCAGGGCAACACGCCCATGCAGGCCCGCCTGGAGCGGGACATCCTCGTCGCCGAGCGCTCGGGGCTGCTCGCCGCGCTCAACGCGGTCGACGGTTCCCTCTGCTTCGGCCGGATCGACCTCGCCTCCGGCGTCACCCACCACATCGGCCGGATCGGACTGCGCACCGAGGACGCGGCCCGCACCCCGATCCTCATCGACTGGCGGGCCGATGTCGCCCGCCCCTTCTACCTCGCCACCGGGCACACCCCGATGGGCCTGCGCCGGCGGCGGCACATCAGCACCAGCGGCCGTACGGTGACCGCGCTGCACGACGAGATCCTCGACCTCGGGGACCAGGAGCGCACGGGCCACGAGGACCCGAGCGGCGACGCCGTGCTGCTCGCCGCCCTCAACTCGGCGCGCACCGGCCGCATGGGCGACATCGTGCAGACCATCCAGGCCGAACAGGACGAGATCATCCGCGCCCCGCACCGCGGAGTCCTGGTGGTGGAGGGCGGCCCGGGCACGGGCAAGACGGCGGTGGCCCTGCACCGGGCCGCGTACTTGTTGTACGAACACCGGGAACTGCTCGCCAAGCGGGCCGTCCTGATCGTCGGCCCCAACCCCGCCTTCCTCGGCTACATCGGCGAGGTGCTGCCCTCCCTCGGTGAGACGGGCGTCCTGCTGGCGACGGTCGGCGAACTGTTCCCCGGCGTACGGGCCAAGGCCACGGACACCCCGGAGGCGGCGGCGGTCAAGGGCCGCGCCGACATGGCGGAGGTGCTCGCCGCCGTCGTACGCGACCGGCAGGCGCTGCCCGACCCCGTGATCGCGATCGAGCACGACCGCGAGATCCTGATGCTCGACGACGGCCTGGTGAGCGTCGCCCGCGAGCGCACTCGCGCGGCGCGGCTCCCGCACAACGCGGCGCGCGAGTACTTCGAGGGCCACATCCTCAACACCCTCACCGACATGGTCGCCGAGCGCATCGGCACCGACCCCTACGACGGTACGAACCTGCTCGACCCGAGCGACATCACCCAGATCCGCGACGATCTCGCCGAGAACCCCGAAGTCCGGTCCGCGATCGACCGGTTGTGGCCGGTGCTGACACCGCAGCGCGTCGTCGCCGACTTCCTGGCCGAGCCGGAGGGATACCTCTCCGACGCCGACGCGGCCGCCGTCCGCCGCCCGACGACCCGCGCGTGGACGGTCTCGGACGTACCGCTGCTCGACGAGGCCGCCGAACTGCTCGGTGACGACGACCGGGCGGCACGGTTGCGGGCGGAGCGGGAGCGGGAGACGCAGATCGCCTACGCGCAGGGCGTGCTGGACGTGTCGTACGCCTCGCGCACCTACGAGTTCGACGACAAACACGACGAGGACTCCGAGGTGCTCTCCGCGCACGACATCATCGACGCCGAGCGGTTCGCCGAGCGGCAGGAGGAGGACGACCACCGCAGCGCCGCCGAACGGGCGGCGGCCGACCGCACCTGGGCGTTCGGGCACATCATCGTCGACGAGGCGCAGGAACTGTCGCCGATGGCATGGCGCCTGCTGATGCGGCGCAGCCCGACCCGCTCGATGACCCTGGTCGGCGACCCGGCCCAGACGGCGGAGGCGGCGGGCGTCGGCTCCTGGTCCGGCATCCTCCAGCCGTACGTGGAGGATCGCTGGGAACACACCCGCCTGGGTGTCAACTACCGCACCCCGGCCGAGATCATGGACCTCGCGGCGGCGGTCGTCCGCGCCGAGAACCCCGCCTTCGAACCACCGAGCTCGGTGCGCTCGACGGGCGTACGGCCATGGATCCGCGCGACGGACGACCTTCCCGGTGCCGTGGCCAGGGCGGTCCCGGAACTGACCCCGGCGGAGGGCCGCCTGGCGATCATCGCCCCCCGCGCCCTCCACCGCCGCCTCGCCGCCCACCTGGACGGAGTGACGGCGGACACGGAACCGGACCTCACCCGGACCGTGGTCCTGCTCGACCCACGCCAGGCCAAGGGCGTGGAGTTCGACTCGGTCCTGGTAGTGGAACCCGGCAGCTACGGCACCAGCGACCTCTACGTCGCCTTGACACGGGCGACGCAGAGGCTGGGGGTGCTGCACACGGGCCCGCTGCCGAGGGGACTGAACCAGGGGGTGTTTTGAAAGTCCTGTGCGGTGCCCGCGGTGTTCGGTGCGTGCCCTCGGCGTGCCGGACGAAGGCCCTCG
>NZ_JAVRBF010000816.1:0-272 GCF_032436805.1 Streptomyces sp. P17
TAGCATCCAGGTTGCAAACAAAATTCTGACGTTTGTGTTGAAAATAGTATAAAGACTTGTAGGCTCTTTCTCCCCACAGCAACTGGATGCTAGATAGTAGATATACTTGCAGCACTATATAGAAGTTGAGTGTAGTCACGTTCCAAGAAATATTAAAGCAAGGAATTCATTCAAGGTGCGGGCAGAGAAAATTCATGCCGTGATGGTCATGTTGTTTCCTTTATTTCCCTTCTCTGATTAGTAATACATTTTATTTACATAAATTATGTGCT
>NZ_JAVRBF010000817.1:0-272 GCF_032436805.1 Streptomyces sp. P17
TGCCTGCCTCATGGTCGGCTTTTTGCTCATCGGTAAAGCGGTCGGGATATCTGGCGATGTCCTCACCGCGCTCACGCATGGCTTGGCGGCGGGTGAGTTGGCGCACGCCGCAGAGGCAGCCATAGCCGTTGGGCGGCATAATCTGTGCCCAAAGCTCATGCTCCACCGGCAAAATCAGGTTGTAATAGCGCTTGTGGCCGTCGCGCGGGCTATTGGCATAGCTGGGGATGTATTTGAGATAGGGTAGCGCACGCTTATTTTGCTGGATGCGC
>NZ_JAVRBF010000818.1:0-272 GCF_032436805.1 Streptomyces sp. P17
CGCCTGACCGCCGCTGGAAAGCCTCACAAAGTCGCGCTGGTCGCCGTCGCCAGGAAGCTGCTCGTCATCCTCAATGCCATGCTCCGCGATCGCTCGCCTTGGAATCCTCAATTGGCCGAAAAACGGGCTTGACGCAACATGGTTGCTACTTTTCTTGTGATGGTTGGTGTGTGTGGACGGTGCGCGGTCCCTCGATACGCGCTGCTGGCGCAGAAAGAAGGCTTTGAGCGGAGCATTGAAGCGACTGGCGGACAATGCGGCCATGTACATCG
>NZ_JAVRBF010000819.1:0-272 GCF_032436805.1 Streptomyces sp. P17
TTCATCTGCACATGCAGATGAATCGTGAGAATACGTATGCCTGTCTAATGGATGCGATGAAAAGTAAGTCTTATTGGTTCCTGGACCAAGATATCATGAATAAGGTATTCCATGGTCGCGTGTATTATTTACCGCTTGAGTGGAATGTTTATCATGGTAACGGCAATACCGAGGATTTCTTCCCCAACTTGCCTTTCGCCACCTATATGCGGTTTCTTGAGGCGCGCAGTAATCCGAAGATGATACATTTTGCCGGGGAGAATAAGCCTTGG
>NZ_JAVRBF010000820.1:0-272 GCF_032436805.1 Streptomyces sp. P17
CCATCGCAACCGTAGCCGCCATGACCGTATGCGCAGGCGGCTTGCTCATCATCGGCTTGATCGGAGTGGCTACCTGATGCTCAATAAATGGACTAGCCTGGCGACGTTCCTTGTGTGCCTCGCAGGCATCTACTACTGCTGGCATGATGATAGCGGCGGTATCGTACTTTTCACGTTCGGCGCTGCTGCGTGTGGTGCGTTGACTTACTTTGAATGGAGGAAGTGATGAGTTACGAACAAGCTTTGGAGGCTGCTGGCGCTCAAGTGATTGT
>NZ_JAVRBF010000821.1:0-272 GCF_032436805.1 Streptomyces sp. P17
GAATTATTGATGGATGCACAGCAGCAATTTTCTATTGTAGCAGATACAGCTCAGAAAGAAAAAGCGGTTATTAGTGGTTCTGCCGATAATGATCTTTTTAAACAGTATTCGATTTTTTCCACTGAAAAAGGAAAACTTTTACAACAACTTGAAGCTGCGTTTAAAGCTGCTACAAATAAAGCCGATTCTACCCGGATAAGAGAACAGATCATTAAAACCGATAAAGCATTAAGGGATTATCAAGAAAATATTATTAAAACAAAACCGCAGAG
>NZ_JAVRBF010000822.1:0-272 GCF_032436805.1 Streptomyces sp. P17
GACGGCAACGGCAGAAACGCGGTGTTCGACACACAGGTGCGGATCGTCGATGGCGGGCTGCCTGCCGCCGACGTGTCCCTGCAGGCGCCGCTGCAACAGGAACAGCGCAATACGCTGTGGCTGGATGCCAACCAGCTCAGCGCGCAGCAGTGGGGACGCATCGATCTGGCCAGCGGTGGCAGCATCGCGGTGGAGGGTGCGCTGCGCCTGCAGGACGGTGGCCAGCTGGTGCTCACGGCCGCCGATGTACTGCTGGGGGGTGACATTCAGAT
>NZ_JAVRBF010000823.1:0-272 GCF_032436805.1 Streptomyces sp. P17
GTTACAGCGAAAAACCAGTAAAGTAGGCGGGGGACTTGGCAAAACGTCGGGTTGGGCGCATCGTGCTTCTTTAGTGAAAAAGGGCGTAGAGATGTTGGCTGGCGTTAACTATTTAAAAGTGGATGACGATGGCCTGTGGATTAGCATTAATGAGCAAGAACGCTGTTTACCGGTCGATAATGTGATTATTTGCGCTGGTCAGGTGCCACTGCGTGAATTACAACAAGATTTACTGGCACAAGGACAAAAGGTGCATTTGATTGGTGGTGCGG
>NZ_JAVRBF010000824.1:0-272 GCF_032436805.1 Streptomyces sp. P17
GGTCTTGCCCGCAGCTTCAGCCAGCCGCAGGAAATCAACCTCGGCATAGAGGATGCCGGCGATCTGCGGCAGCGCAATATCTGAAACCTTGCGCGTGCTGCCGTCGGGCGCGCGCAGCCAGGTCGAGAACCCGGCCTGATCGTTCTGGGCAACCACAAACAGCGTGTTGCCCCCGGCCTGTGTTGCGACCATGGCCGAGATGTCGCGCCCCATCGCCGCAAGGCTGAAGCGCCCGGTTGCACCGAAACCGTCGTCGAACGCATAGCCGCGCG
>NZ_JAVRBF010000825.1:0-272 GCF_032436805.1 Streptomyces sp. P17
GAAACGAGGCATTGACGTACCTCAGCAATATCAAGGACAGGAAGGATTGGTAGAATGGCTATGGACATCCATTTTGAGCAAGTAAATTTTGCTTATCAAGCAGGAACTCCTTTTGAGACTCGTGCTTTATTTGATATAAACTTCGCCATTCCGTCTGGTTCCTATACGGCCATCATTGGTCATACTGGTTCTGGTAAATCAACGGTATTACAACATCTAAATGCTCTTCTCAAGCCTACTGAGGGGGCGGTGACTATTGGAGACCGTGTCAT
>NZ_JAVRBF010000826.1:0-213 GCF_032436805.1 Streptomyces sp. P17
ACAGGCTGGAGGATTTGCCAGCGTCCGGCTATGACGGCCCGGTGCCCGACTTTCCACTGCCCAACGTGACTGATCGTGAGTCTGAGGTATGGGAGTGGGCGTGGCGGACTCCGCAGGCGTGCGCGTGGTCGATGGACGTGTCGGGGTGGCTGGTGCGTTCGGTGGCGATGTGGACTCGGCTGTCTGTCCGGTGTGAGGACGCCACCGTGTCGG
>NZ_JAVRBF010000827.1:0-271 GCF_032436805.1 Streptomyces sp. P17
CGGCTGCCACAGGCTATTCCAGTTGTAATGGATAGAGGCAGGGCGCGAGCCAAGGGCGTTGCAGATAATCAACTCATCCAGCTTAGCTAGTGCTGGGCTAATCGTTAGGGTCTGATCGGCATTGACACGATCATAGTAATTGCGCAGGTCTGACTCGCCAGTACTATTCAGCCCGCCAGGGGACTGGCCTAGCAGGCGGGTAACCGGAATATCCGACGCTCCCGCAATCTCCTGTAGGAACTTCTCAATTAGCTCGGGCAGCCCACCGAAT
>NZ_JAVRBF010000828.1:0-271 GCF_032436805.1 Streptomyces sp. P17
CGTCGGCCCGCGCGAGCTGCTGGTGCCCGACGCGCTGCTTGCCAACGAACTGCTCGCGCCGGCGCTGAAGTCACTCGGCCCCGCGCTCTCGCCGCTGCCCTCGATCAAGTTCGACTCCGGCGCCGGCGAACGCGCGCTCAAGGCGCACTACAAGGTGCAGAGTCTCGACGGCTTCGGCGGCTTCGGCCGCGCCGAGCTCTCGGCCGCCGGCGCGCTGATCGCCTACTTGGAGCTGACGCAGAAGGGCAGGATTCCCGCGCTGCTCACGCTG
>NZ_JAVRBF010000829.1:0-271 GCF_032436805.1 Streptomyces sp. P17
CTACGATGCCGTGCTGCCCGCCGAGGGAGCGCCACCCTTCGCGTCGGACACCGCCCACTGCGCCGTCTCCGCGATGCCGCTCTCAATGGCGCATATCGACGGGTGGCTCCGCTTCGATTTCAGGAGCCCGGACCTGCGGGCCGAACCCGGCCAGGGTCATGAAGGCTGGAAGATCCACGTCTCGGTCGATCCCAGGCGAGTGGCGGCCGCCTGGGACGCGATCCTGCCGATCGTGGCCGAAGCCCGTCTCCAGGCCAAGGTGGCGGGCCCG
>NZ_JAVRBF010000830.1:0-271 GCF_032436805.1 Streptomyces sp. P17
TTTCGTGCTCCATTTCTCAGCCCGTCTACCGGGGATAACTACAATATAAGAGTTATCCCCGGTGAAGTCAATCCCTTATTTTAGATTTTTACAATTATTTTTACCAGGGCCTTTCCGGCTTCTCGCCCCCGTCCCAAATGCTCGCTCGCCAAGCGTCATAGAGCTTAGCGCCCTCATCTCCGAGCGCCCGAGCTTCCGCAACCATCTCCTTGTCCTTCTGGGCACCTTCACTATTCACCCGGGGATCGTCGCTCATCATATAGGTCCAGTC
>NZ_JAVRBF010000831.1:0-271 GCF_032436805.1 Streptomyces sp. P17
GTTATGCGATTAATCGGGAATAATAGAAACATGCTCATTGAAAGTGAATTGGCTGAAAAATTTTTGTTCGAATACCAGTTGGTAATGACTTACATCAATAATGGCAAGATCCCAGAAGGTTTAGCGGATTTCGTAGCTTTGAGGGACGAACTGTATAATTGTATTTCGGAAGTAAAAGCTAATATGTACCTTGCTGTATCGAGAGAGCTTTTAGAATCTCTCGACAACGCTATCTATGGACGCTTTATTTACCTTAAAAAATACAAATACG
>NZ_JAVRBF010000832.1:0-271 GCF_032436805.1 Streptomyces sp. P17
TCAACTTGAGGGGGTGCGTGCAGGGCCGGACGGTCCAGCTAACTCGGACTGAGCCTCCAGAGAGGTTCTTTTCATGTAAGGCCAAGTTTCCGGCGTTCGTGGCAGGCATGGGGTCTGGAAAGACGCAGACGATGGCTATCTGCGCTATTCGGGACGCGATGGACTCGGCTAGTGCGCTAATTGGAATCTATAGCCCCACCTATGATCTTTGCCGACTAATCCATGCGCCACGCATGGCTGAGATGCTAGATGCGTTCGGGGTCAGGTACAC
>NZ_JAVRBF010000833.1:0-271 GCF_032436805.1 Streptomyces sp. P17
TGGAATATGCCTTTGGCGGCATGCAGGGCGCCAGTGAGCAAATGGATTGGGTGCGCGGCGTAGCGCAAGAGTTGGGTTTAGAGCTTAAATGCGCGGCCAACGGCTACGCCCATTTGGCCAGCGCCACTAAAAACATCGGCATGAGCACAGAGCACACGCAGCAGGTGTTTAAAGGCGTGGCCGCCGCCGCGGCCAAGATGAATCTGACCACCGACGAGACCAACGGCGTGCTGTTGGCGCTCTCGCAGATTGCGGGCAAAGGCATATTCCA
>NZ_JAVRBF010000834.1:0-271 GCF_032436805.1 Streptomyces sp. P17
AGCCCTCATCAACCACTGGGGCTTTAAAGATAGGGGGTTCAGCGAAAAACAGGCTGACGAGTTAATTAACACGATAAAAAATCCAGAAGATTTTAAGCCAAAATCCCCTTTCACTTCTTCCCGCCTCGATGCTTTCGCCAAGCATCAAGTCGAGATTAAAGGCTTAGCTCAAAAAACTGTTGACACCTTCACCTCAAAGCTGAAAGTGCATAAAGACTATCTCGAAAGCGACGGACTTGAATTGTCGTTCGAAAGCTATCAGCAATTTTTA
>NZ_JAVRBF010000835.1:0-271 GCF_032436805.1 Streptomyces sp. P17
TTGCTCCCCCAATCCAATTTTGGCTTGTTCTATATTCGCCCGGCAGTTTGTGTTTACCTCTTACCCCCGTTAGCAAAATTTTATGCGTTTCCTTTATCAACCGCGAAGAAAAAGGTAAACTGTGCAACAATCTTACCGCTTCGTTCATCGCAGAAATATAATTTTGCACCTCTTCCCAATCATCTCGTTTCTCCTGCACAATTTCTTCTTTGGTTAAAAAAGCTTCTTCCATATTGGTTTGCGTGCCCTCTATTTTCGATGATTGTGTAGC
>NZ_JAVRBF010000836.1:0-271 GCF_032436805.1 Streptomyces sp. P17
GGCGCGCTGGTGGCCGATCTGAACCGCGCCACAAGCGCCTCGATCACCAATATGTATGGCCCGACCGAGACGACGATCTGGTCGACCACCGCCCCCGCCAGCGCGGCCGAAAGCGTGGTCAGCCTTGGCACGCCCATCGCCAATACCCAGTGCTATATCCTTGACGAAGCCGGCGCGCCCCTGCCCATCGGCGCGGCGGGCGAGCTTTGGATCGGCGGCGCCGGCGTGGCGCGCGGCTATTGGCAGCGCGAAGACCTGACGGCGGATCGCT
>NZ_JAVRBF010000837.1:0-271 GCF_032436805.1 Streptomyces sp. P17
TGCGCATCCGCCAGGTCGACCGAACCGATCGATATCATCTCCCGCGTGGAAGCGGAGGCACCCGGCACCAAGATCATGGTGGCGACGCGGCGAAAGGCCGCGAACGAAAGGCCTTCGATTGCCTCCTCGTCGGTGATGATGTCGTAGGTTCCCGCGGGCAACAGGCGATCGACGCCCCTGAGCCGGAACGGATGCTTGAAGGTGACGGCTTCTCGCCGGGAGCGAGTGGTCAGCGTCGGCCCTATTGCTTGGAAAGCAGGTACGCGTGACC
>NZ_JAVRBF010000069.1:0-40399 GCF_032436805.1 Streptomyces sp. P17
ATAGTCCTGCCCCAATGCCCCCGTGAGCTTCTGTCCACCAATGAACGGCGGATTCCCTACCACCACATCAAACGCGGCCCCAAGCACCGCAGGTACCGTCAGTTGACGCTGCCCATGAGCTCCTTGACCCTCTTGCGGTACATCCACACCGCAATACCGGCGACCACGGCCAACGTGGCCTCAAGGGCGACGACCCCCGTCTTGTTCAGGTCGACCCCGCCGATGGACAGCAACCCCGTCGTGGCGTCACCCGCGGTGACCGCCAGGAACCAGACGCCCATCATCTGCGAGGCGTACTTCGCCGGCGCCATCTTCGTCGTCACCGACAGACCCACCGGGGACACCAGCAGCTCACCGACGGTCTGCACGAAGTAGATCGCCACCAGCCACATCGCGGCCGCCTTGTGACCGCCCTCGGCGATCGACAGCGGGGCGAGGAACAGGAAGAACGACGCGCCGACCAGGACCAGACCCGAGGCGAACTTCACGACCGTGCTCGGCTCCTTGCCGCGCCGGTTCAGCGCGAGCCAGAACCAGGCGAAGACCGGCGCCAGGGCCATGATCAGGACCGGGTTGACCGACTGGTACCAGGAGACCGGGAAGTCCCAGCCGAGGACGCTGTTCTCGGCCGAGGAGTCGGCGAAGATCGACAGGGTCGAGCCGCCCTGGTCGTAGATCATCCAGAAGACGGCCGCGGCGACGAAGAACCAGATGTACGCGGACATCGACTTCTGCTCGGTGCGGTCCAGGTCCTTGTCGCGCTTGATGCGGACCAGGACCATCGTCGGGATGATCACGCCGAGCAGGGTCAGCGGGACCAGGATCCAGTTCAGCGTGTAGCTGCCGGAGAAGCCGACCACGGCGTAGAAGACCACGGCGATGCCGGCCCAGACGGCGGCCTTGCGCAGCGTCGAGGACTTCTCCTCGGCGGACAGCGGCGTCGGGACGACGCTGGAGCGCTCCGCCAGGTTGCGGCTGCCGATCAGGAACTGGGCGAGGCCGAGCGCCATGCCGAGCGCGGCGAGCGCGAAGCCCAGGTGCCAGTTCACGCTCTCACCGATGGTGCCGATGATCAGCGGTGCGGCGAAGGCACCCAGGTTGATGCCCATGTAGAACACGGTGAAGCCACCGTCGCGGCGCGGGTCGTCCGGGCCGTCGTAGAGGTGGCCGACCATCGTGGAGATGTTGGCCTTCAGCAGACCGGAGCCGATGGCGACCAGGCCGAGACCGGCGTAGAAGGTGCCCGAGGAGGGCAGGGCCAGCGTGAGGTGGCCCAGCATGATCACGGCACCGGCCACGGCCACCGTCTTGCGGGGGCCCCAGACACGGTCGCCGAACCAGCCGCCGGGCATCGCGAGCAGGTACACCAGCGACACGTACACGGAGTAGATCGCGGTCGCCGTGGCCGCGTCGAGGGCAAGGCCGCCCGGCGCCACGAGGTACAGCGGGAGCAGAGCCCTCATGCCGTAGTAGGAGAACCGCTCCCACATCTCGGTCATGAAGAGAGTGGCCAGTCCGCGGGGGTGGCCGAAGAAGGTCTTCTCGGAACCGGGGATGCCCGGGGTGACCGAGTCCTTCGTCAGGCTGGACGCCATGGTCGTTCCTTGCTGTTCGGGACGCGCCCTTTTCGGGGCTGGTGGTAACCAGCCCGCACACAAAAGAGACCTTCAGCGTCAAATACGTTGCCAAAGGTCCCCGCGGTGCTACAGGCGTTCAATCACCATACGGCAGGACAGGGCGGGAAATGGAAGGACTTGAGACTCGAATCACAGGTGTCGAAGGAACCGCGCACACCCTTTCGAAGGTCCTCACCAGGATCACACCCACAGCCATAGGTTCGTACCAAGGTAAGAGCCGGGTAGGCGGAGGGTGGGAATCACTCCTGACGATCACACCCCGGCTCTTGTCATGGGCGGACTACCATCAGCTCATGACCCGTGTACTGCTCGCCGAGGACGACGCGTCCATCTCGGAGCCGCTGGCCCGTGCACTGCGCCGGGAAGGGTACGAGGTCGAGGTGCGTGAGGACGGCCCGACGGCGCTCGAAGCAGGGATGCAGGGCGGCGTCGACCTGGTCGTGCTGGACCTCGGCCTGCCCGGCATGGACGGCCTGGAGGTGGCGCGGCGGCTGCGCGCCGAGGGCCACAGCGTCCCGATCCTCATCCTGACCGCGCGTGCCGACGAGGTCGACACGGTCGTCGGGCTCGACGCGGGCGCCGACGACTACGTCACCAAGCCCTTCCGCCTCGCCGAGCTGCTGGCCCGCGTCCGGGCCCTGCTGCGGCGCGGCGCCGCGGAGCCGCAGCAGGCACCGGCGACCCACGGTGTGCGGATCGACGTGGAGTCGCACCGCGCCTGGATGGGCGACGAGGAACTGCAGCTCACGGCCAAGGAGTTCGACCTGCTGCGGGTGCTGGTCCGGGACGCGGGCCGGGTGGTCACCCGCGACCAGCTGATGCGCGAGGTCTGGGACACCACCTGGTGGTCGTCCACCAAGACCCTGGACATGCACATCTCCTGGCTGCGCAAGAAGCTCGGCGACGACGCGGCGAACCCCCGGTACATCGCGACGGTCCGGGGCGTGGGCTTCCGCTTCGAGAAGAGCTGAGTAACCGGTCTTGAAGAGTACGGATCCATGCGCCGCCGTCTGATCCAGTCCACGCTCGCCGTGGTGCTCGTGGTGATCGCCGTGTTCGGGGTCTCCCTCGTCATCGTCGAGACCCGCACGATCAGCAGCAGCGCCCAGGAGCGGGTGGACTCCGAGGCGGTGCGTCTCGCGTCCATCGTGGACAGCCGGCTGATCGCGATCGGGGCGGTCACCGCGGACATGCTCCGCGACCAGGTGCCCGAGGACCGGTACGCCGTCATCCGGGTGCCCGGCGAGCGGCCCATCGCGATCGGCGAGAAGCCCACCGGCGACACCATCAGCGCCATTCGCAAGGGCGAGGAGGGCGAGACGGTCACCGTCGAGGAGCCCCGCTCCACGGTGACCCGTGAGGTCGGCCGGACGCTGCTGATCATCGGCGCGGTGGCGCTGCTCGCGGTGATCGCGGCGATCCTGCTGGCCGTACGGCAGGCGAACCGGCTCGCCTCGCCCCTGACCGATCTGGCCGAGACGGCGGAGCGCCTGGGCTCAGGCGACCCACGGCCCCGTCACAAGCGCTACGGCGTCCAGGAGCTGGACCGGGTGGCGGACGTACTGGACGCGAGCGCCGAGCGGATCGCCCGCATGCTGACGGCGGAACGACGGCTGGCGGCGGACGCCTCGCACCAGCTGCGCACCCCGCTCACCGCGCTGTCGATGCGTCTGGAGGAGATCACCCTCACCGACGACCCGGACACGGTGAAGGAGGAGGCGACGATCGCGCTGACCCAGGTGGAACGCCTCACGGACGTGGTCGAACGCCTCCTGACGAACTCCCGCGACCCGCGCACCGGCTCCGCCGTCACCTTCGACCTGGACGAGGTCATCCAGCAGCAGCTCGCGGAGTGGCGCCCGGCGTACCGCAGCGCCGGGCGGGCGATCGTCAACTCGGGGAAGCGGCACCTCCAGGCGGTGGGCACGCCGGGGGCGGTCGCGCAGGTGCTGGCGGCGCTGATCGAGAACTCGCTGATGCACGGCGGGGGGACGGTGGCGCTGCGCACGCGGGTCACCGGGAACCAGGCGGTGATCGAGGTCACGGACGAGGGGCCCGGCGTCCCCGCCGACCTCGGCGCGCGGATCTTCGAGCGCGCGATCAGCGGGCGGAACTCCACGGGCATCGGTCTTGCGGTGGCCCGGGACCTCGCGGAGGCGGACGGCGGCCGCCTGGAGATGCTTCAGGCGGCACCGCCGGTGTTCGGCCTGTTCCTGTCCCGTACGCCGGTGAAGCCGACGGGGGGCGGGGAGCCGACGGTGCGGTAGGCGGGTCGGGGTCCGCGGACCCGGCGGACTAGTGCCGCGGCAGGCAAGGTTCGCCCCGTCGCGACGCCCGGCACGCACTCTCGCCGCACCGGCCGAAAGCCCAAGTACATCCAGTACGAGGGCTTCCGGCCGGCACGCCGAGAGCACGCACCACTCCGACTGGAGCCACCCCGACCACCCCTCCACCCGCAAGCCGGGCCGCCCTCCCGAGCAGGAGGACAATCGCTACTCGGAGGTGGCAGCAGAGTTCGAGGACCTCGCGGCCTGGGAGAGATATCTCGCCTACCGCGACGGCCAGATCCGCGAACTCACCTCCCGCTACAAGGCCGACCTGATGTGGTTCGACGGGGAGTGGGAGCGCAGCGAGGAGCAGTGGCGCATCCCCGAACTGGCCGCGCTGATCCGCTCCGAGGTGCCGGACGTCGTCTTCAACGCCCGCATGCTCAGCGAGGGCGACTACGCCACGCCCGAGCAGAGCGCTCCGGTGATCCCGCCGGAAGGTCCCTGGGAGCTGTGCCTGACGATCAACGACTCCTGGGGCTTCCAGCACGACGACCACAACCACAAGTCGACCGGCCAGCTGGTCCGCTGCTTCACCGAGACGATCGGCGGGGGCGGCAATCTCCTCCTCGACGTCCGCCCGCGCGAGGACGGCACCATCCCGGCCGAACAGGTGGCGCGTCTTGAAGGTCTCGGCGACTGGATCGGCCGGCACGCGGACGCCGTGTACGGCACCGTCCGTGGCCTGCCCGCCGGGCACCACTGCGGGCCGAGCACCCTCTCGGCGGACCGGCGCACCCTGTATCTGACCCTGTCCGACATCCCGCGCGCCGTGATCGGCGTACGCGGACTGGTCAGCGGGGCACGCCGGGTCACGGTCCTCGGCAGCGGACGGGAACTGCCCCAGCGGGTCATCGGCGGACTGCACGAGGCACCCGGTGCGCTGTGGATCGACCCGCCCGCCGCGGCGGACCTCGACCCGTACGCGACGGTCCTCGCGGTCGGACTGGACGGTGAGCTGGAGCTGTACCGGGGGTCCGGACGATCCTGATCCGCACAGGTTGTGCCCAAAACTCCCAGGAAGATTTAAGGAAGCGGTAAAGCGCCTGGTCGCGGCCGGAATCGGGCCCTCCGTGACCATGGCGCTTTCCCTGCCGGACACCTGGAGTTTGCCTTCTGCCTCTGGGATGCGGAGGCAAAGAGTAAGAGAAAGGTGTGACGGTGCGAGACGCGCGCAAGTCTGTGATCGGCAAGGGCCTCAGGCGTCGGGGCAGGCTGATGATTCAGGCGGTGAGCCCGCCGCGCCGCACGCTGGACGCCATTCCCACGCCCCGGGCCGAGGTGAAGCCCAAGGAGCCGTCGTACGTGGCCCCGCGCGCCCCGCGACTGGTGGACTCCCCGGTGTTCGTGCTGTCCTCGGTGCGCTCGGGGTCGACCCTGCTGCGGGTGCTGCTGAACAGCCACAGCCGGATCCGCGCCCCGCACGAGATGCATCTGCGCACCGTCCACGTCCAGCTGACCCGCGGCTTCACCGCGGACGCCATGAAGGCGCTGGAGCTGGACCGGATCGAGCTGGAACACCTGCTCTGGGACCGGGTGATGCATCTCGAACTCACCCGCAGCGGCAAGGACCTCATCGTCGACAAGACGCCGCCGAACACCCTCATCTGGCCCCGGCTGCACCGATGTTGGCCGAACGCCCGGTACATCCTGCTGCTGCGTCACCCGGGCGCGATCATCGCGTCCCTCACCGACCGCCGCGAGGACCCCGACCACGAGGAGATCCTGGCGGAGGTGCTGAACTACTCCGAGAAGCTGGAGGAGGCGCGCCGCACGCTGGACGCCCATGTGGTGACGTACGAGGAGCTCACCGCGGAGCCGGAGAAGGCCACCCGCGCCATCTGCGAGTACCTCGGCGTCGAGTGGGAGAGCGGCATGCTCGACTACGGCAGCAAGGACCACGGCAAGTTCCGGCCGCAGCTCGGCGACTGGAGCAGCACCATCAAGTCGGGCCGCATCCAGGCCGCCCGCACCGCCGACCCGGCCGTCGAACTGCCGCCGCCTCTCAAGGAGATCGCACAGGCGTGGGGGTACGAGGTCTAGAACCCCGGTGGGGCCGCCCCCACGCCTGTCCTGCGTCAGCCGGTGAAGCCGGCCGTGATGGACGTGAACTGCCAGTTGCTCTGGCTGATGCCGGAGCAGTTGCTCACGACGCCCCCGCCGGGGCACGGCCGGTCACGGTTGACCGACCAGAAGGCGAGCCGGGCGATGTGCCGGGAGTTCGCCCAGTCGCGGATCTGCGTCCAGGTGGCCGGCGAGGTGAGCTCCTGCTGGTCGCTCAGCCCGTTCATGCCGGAGATCCCGATGTGGGCGTAGGCCGTGGCGTCGTCCCACCCGAAGGCGGACTTCAGCTTGTTCTTCAGCCCCTCGGTCGCGTTCACGGTGTTGCCGTACATGTCGGCGCCGCCGCCGAAGTCGAACGGCATGATCGTGAACACGTCGATATTGGCGTTCAGCGCCCTGGCCTGGTCGATGAGCCGGTTGCCCCAGTAGTTCGGTCCTGTGGTCGTCGTACCGAAGGTGATGATCGTGCGCAGGCCCGGGTTGTTGGCCTTGACGATCTTCAGGGCGTTGAGGATGCGGTCCTGCACGACCGCGTTCTCGAACTCGTCGGTGTTCTCGATGTCGACGTCGATGGCCTTCAGGCCGTAGGCGTCGATCACCCGCTGGTAGGCACCGGCCAGCGCCTCCGCCGTGGAGCAGTTGGGTCCGAGCTTGTTGCCGCTCCAGCCGCCGATCGACGGGACGATGTCACCGCCCGCCGAGCGGATCGAGTTGATGACGCTCTGGTCGTTGCCGCCGGTCAGCGGCCGGTTGCCGTCCCAGGCGGGGTTGCAGCCGCCCGAGGACAGGATGAACGCCATCGTGTACCACTTGATGCCGGTCGCGCTCATCACCGACGTCGCGCTCGGCGGATCGCCCCAGCCGAGGTAGAGATAGGGCGCGGCCTGCTTGAATCCGGTGCCGCCGCCACCCGGGTCGGTGGTCACGGACACGGAGTTCGAGGCCGCCGACGCGTTCCCGGCCGCGTCCCGCGCCCGCACGGTGAACGTATGGGCCGTACTGGGCGACAGCCCGCTCACCGTGGCGCTCGTACCGGAGACGCTGAGCACCTGGTTCGCGCCGCTGTAGATGTCGTACGAGGTGACGCCCACGTTGTCCGTCGAGGCGTTCCACGCCAGCGAGACGCTGGAGGATGTCTTGCCGGTGGAGCGGAGGTTCGAGGGCGCCGTCGGTGCCTGGGTGTCCGAGCCGCCGCCCGGCCCGTCCAGGCTGATGTCGTCGGCTTGGTAGGTGCCCTGCGCGTACCAGCCGTGCGTGTAGACGGTGGCCGAGGTCTGCGAGGCCCCCGTCGTGAACGACACGCTGAGCCTGCTGTACGCCGACGGCGAGGTCGTCCAGGTGGAGGCGCCGCCGTCCACACCGAGGTACACATAGCTGCCGCGCACCCAGCCGCTGAGCGAGTACGCGGTGTTGGGCTGGACCCGCACGGTCTGGCTGCACTTGGCGATGTCGCTCGAACTCACCGCGCCCGCAAGGGCCTTGGTGCCGCCGTGCACGGGCGAGGAGACCACCGAGCCGAGGTTGCCGGTGCAGGACCAGGGGGACAGGGCGCCCGACTCGAAGCCGGGGTTGGACAGGATGTTGGCCGCATGGGCCGTACCGGGAAGGGCGACGGCACCGCCGACCGCGAGGGCGGCGGCGCCGAGCAGGGCGAGAAGCCGACGTCTGGAACGTCTGAACAGTGAGGTGCGCACGCGAACTCCCTGAAGGAATGGGGGTGGTTCGGGAGGTGGTGCAGAAGAAGAGTGCGCAACCCAAATTGGTATGGACCAACGATCCTGTCAAGGAGCTGTGCGTCAATTGGTCCATACCGGTGAGCTTTTACAGGGGCAGTGCCTGACTCGCCCTCACCCCAACGGAGTTGACAGGAGCGGGCACCGCCGGAAGCGACTGCTGGTGCTCTTCCACGCGCTGCTGGGGGAGCGACACCGACCGCAGCGGCCGAGGGCCGGAGACAACCGTGTAGTCCTGCCCGAGGAACGGCGGCGCGATCTCGCCCGGGTCCTCCCCGAGCGCCAACTGCACCGCCGCCCAAGGGGCGTTGACCCCGCACAACGACAGCTGGTGCAGCCCGCCCGCCGGACGCGTGTTGACGTCCATCAGTACGGGCCGGTCGCCGAACATCCGGAACTGGATGTTGGACAGATAGTGCAGCCCGAACCCCTCCGCGATCGCCCGCGCCGGCTCCAGCCACTGCTCGTGCAGCGTGAACCCGCGTCGACGGCCGTTCTTCGTGCGGCCCACCGCCATCCGGATCCGGTTGTCCGGGCCGGTGAGGCAGTCCACCGACACCTCCGGCTGTTCGAGGCGCGGCATGACCAGCCAGTCGACCTCCTCCTCGGCATCCGCGAGGGCGTCGAGCACCAGATTCAGCGGGACGTACGGGCCCGGGAAGCCGTTGAGGTGCATGAGCGAGAAGGGGGCGCGTGTGATCACGCGGAAGCCCACCCCGCCCGCCCCGGACGCCGGCTTGAAGCACGCCTTGTGCCCGCCCGCCTCCAGTTCCTCGACCGCGGCGACCAGCTCCTCGGCGCTGCGCACCCGCCACCACGGCGGCACCGGCACCCCGATCGCCTGCACGGCCTCGTAGGCGATCACCTTGTCGTGGAAGACGGCCACGGCCTCCGGCGGCGGCGCCAGCAGCGCCGTACCGACCGCCTCGAACTCCGCGCGATGCGCGACGACCGCCGACTGGTGCAGCCGCGGCACGAACACATCGATGGCGCGCCGGGCGCACTGGTCGAGGGCGTACTCGACGTACGCGGCCGGGGACAGGCCCTCCGGCTCCAGGTCGGCGGTGTCGGCGGCGGCCAGCACGGGGGAGTCGGCGTCACCGTGCGTGGCATGGATCTCGACGGCACGGTCGCTCGGATTTCGCCGCAGCTGATCCATGAAGAACACGTTCTCCGCGTACGTGCGGTTGAGCCAGACGCGTACGCGAGAGACCATGCAGGCCGCCTTTCACGGTTCGCGGGCACGGCGAAGCAGGCCGTGCCCGGCCAGGGAGGTTGGAGGTACACCAAACCGCCCCGTGCGAAGGGAAGTTCATGGCGGTGGTGTTGGGGCGATCATACGGCTTTGCGGGGGCCCCGCGTGCAACGTCCGTGTTACGGATTCTCCGATCATGCACAGGTGGATCAAGGGACACCGCCGTCGCACCGCCGACACGCCCGCCGTAGGCGCGAACCCGCCTTGTACCCGAACCGTGAATGTGTTCTCGTGGTGCTTTCCACGTGCGGAGGGGGACGAGAGGTGGCGTCGACGGTCGGCGGTGCCGGACAGCTGCTGGCCATCAGTGACCTGCACATCGGCTACGAAGAGAACCGCGCCCTAGTCGAGAAGATGCGCCCGGAGACCGATGAGGACTGGCTGGTGGTCGCCGGTGACGTCGCGGAGACCGTGGCCGACATCCGATGGGCCCTGCACACGCTGGCAGGCCGCTTCAGCAAGGTCATCTGGGCCCCGGGCAACCACGAGCTGTGGACCCACCCGCGGGACGCCGTCACGCTGCGCGGAGTCGCCCGCTACGAGTATCTGGTCGCCCTGTGCCGGGAGCTCGGCGTGACCACCCCCGAGGACGCCTACCCCGTCTGGGACGGCACCCGCGGCCCCGTCGCCGTCGCCCCGCTGTTCCTGCTGTACGACTACTCCTTCCTGCCCAAGGGCTGCGCGACCAAGGAACAGGGCCTGCAGTACGCGCAGGGCACCGGCATCGTCTGCAACGACGAATACCTGCTGCACCCCGACCCCTACCCCTCCCGCGAGGCCTGGTGCCGGGCCCGGGTCGCCGAGACCGAGCGCCGCCTCGCCGCGCTCCCCGACGAGCTGCCCACGGTCCTGATCAACCACTACCCCCTGGACCGGCACCCCATGGAGATCCTCTGGCACCCCGAGTTCGCCATGTGGTGCGGCACCGACCTCACCGCGGACTGGCACCGCAGGTTCCGGGTGGAGACCATGGTCTACGGCCATCTGCACATCCCGCGGACCACCTGGCACGACGGTGTCCGCTTCGAGGAGGTGTCGGTGGGCTACCCGCGCGAGTGGCGCAAGCGCCCGGAACCGCCGGGACGGCTGCGCCGCATACTGCCCAGGGAGGTCGGGGCCCCGTGATCGATGAGCTGCTGCCGGACTCGGTGGTGACCGTGGAGGCGTACGGCGAGGAGGACGCCGCTGCCGCGGTCCTGTATCCCGAGGAGGCGGCCGTGGTGGCGCAGGCGGTGGACAAGCGCCGCCGTGAGTTCGCCGCCGTACGCGGCTGCGCCCGCCGGGCCATGGAGAAGCTCGGGGTGGAGCCGCAGCCGCTGGTGCCCGGCGACCGGGGCGCCCCGCGCTGGCCGGAGGGCCTGGCCGGCAGCATGACCCACTGCGACGGCTACTGCGCCGCCGCCCTGGTCCGCGCCACCGACCTGGCCTCCCTCGGCATCGACGCCGAACCCAACGCACCACTCCCGGACGGGGTGCTGGCCGCCGTGTCCCTGCCCGGTGAGGCCCAGCGGGTGCGGAGGCTGTCGTACGAACGGCCCGACATCCGCTGGGACCGGCTGCTGTTCAGCGCCAAGGAGTCCGTCTACAAGGCGTGGTTCCCCCTCACCGGCGAGTGGCTGGAGTTCACCGAGGCCGACATCGACCTCTTCGCCGGCCCCCGCGGACGGCCCGGCGGTGGCTTCAGCGCCACGCTCCTCGTCCCCGGCCCCCTGGTCGGCGGCCGGCGTGTCGGCGTCTTCGAGGGCCGGTGGACCGTCGAGCGCGGACTGGTCGCCACGGCGGTCACCGTGCCGCACTCCTGAGGGATCTCACGGCTCCGGGAACCAGCTCTGCAGCAGCCGGAAGAACTCCTCCTCGTTGCCGGTGAGCCCCGCGTCCGCCAGCGCCCGCTCCGCCTCCGCGAGCACGCTGGGCGGCACCACGGGTGGTCGTGCCTCCCCGGGCGGGCCTCCAGCGGCATCGAAGGCGGCCCGCACGGTGTGCAGCAGGCGTAGATACGCCTGCACGGCGACGCGTTCGCGGTCGGTCAGTACGGCGGTGGGCATCGGTCGGCTCTCCCCGAAGTCGGCGTCGTCTCCCGCCCCGCAAATGAGGGCGCACCACCAGCTTGCCGTCCACCACTGACAATCGGGTCCGGCCACTCGCCGGTTCGCCCACTCAGCGCAGCTCGACGTGGCTCAGCCCTGCGGCCCCCGGTACCCCAGCGACGCCTCGATACGGCCGGCCAGATGGTCCTTGTGGACCGGACCCCGCAGCGACGAACCAGCCAGCCAGGTACGGCACTTGCTGGCCAGCAGCAGCCCGAAGCTCTCGGCCTCCTGCTCGTCGGTCAGTTCGAAGCGGCTGCGCGCAGCCACCTGCCGTACCGTCGCCTCCAGCTGGGCGTCGTCCTGCAGCAGCCGCGCCGCCACCGCCGCGCCGTCGATGTGGTGGCCGCGGTGCCCGGCCTTCATGTGCCACAACTCGTGACCGAGGATCACCAACTGATGCTCGGGTGCGGTGCGTTCCTCGATGACGACGAGGTCCTGGTCGGCCATGTCGAGCCACAGCCCGCTCGCCGTGCCGGGCGGGAAGGCGGCCGTACGGAAACGGACCGGGCGGCCACGGCGTCTGGCCATCGCCTCGCACAGCGCGCCGTACAGGTCCGCCGGGTGCGCCGGAGCGGGGAGCTCCAGCTCGCCGACCAGTTCGCCGCACAGGCGGTGCATGTCCCTACGGATGCCCACAGTTCTCCCCCGGGTCACGACTCGGGCCGCTTGACGCTCTCCAGGAGCATGTCCAGCCATTCGGCGACCTTGTCGCGATGCTGGTCGGTGGGCAGTTGCGCGGCCCGCCAGGCGATCCCGCGCACGCCGTGGTCCTGCAGCAGCCGCTCCAGCGGATCCTCGGCCACGACAACCGCCTCCCGCTCGGCGAGCTGCTGGAGGAGTTCCTGTTCCGTGCGCTGGAGGGCGCCCGCGAGTGCCTCGGGGTCCTCCGCGGTGAGAAATCCCGCGTGCACCCGGAAGAAGCGCTGGATGGCGTCGCAGTGCTCCATCGTGGGCCGCCGGTCGCCGTTGATCAGGGCGCCCGCCTGCTGCCGTGACATGCCCGCGCCGTCGGCGATCTCCTGCTGGGTGTACTTGCGGCCGTTGGGCTTCAGCCGGGTGCGGCGCAGCAGGTCCAGGCGCTGCAGAAAGCGGGCCTGTACGTCGGGTTCGCCCGCCCGGCGGCCGCTGAGCAGCGCCTTGACCACGGGCTCGGGGACACCGGAGGCGACGGACAGCCGACCGGTGTCGAAGACCTCGGTGTGCGGCACGCCCAGCCGGTCGGCGAGCGCGGTCACGCGAGCGACGACGGCCGGCAGTGCCGCCGTCCCCGTGGCGCCCGGACCCTCGAAGCCACCCGTCACCGACAGAACTCCTACGTCTCTCACCGACTTCTCACCAGCAGTACTCGCCGTGAACTTCCCGGAGAGTAGCGGGTGGTTCGAACTCACATCCAGGTCTCGCCACAACTGTGGCCAATTTCAGCCGTCAACCGGCATGAAATGCCACGATAGTTGACACCGCTTGTGCCGAGCCAGCAGGATCGGGGCGCCGCGTCAAGGCCGCACAGGCAAGAGGGGTGACCTCCCGATGGCATATCAGGCAGGAGGGCAGCGATCGGCACCGCGGCCCGTCCCCGAGAATCCCGAGGCCCAGGCCTATCTCCAGGACTACGCCAGCCTCCTGGAGGCCGTGTCGTTCCCCTCCGTCGTGCTCGACCACCGCTGGGACGTCGTCCTGGCCAACACCGCTTTCGCGTCACTTTTCCGTGGCGTGGGCCCGCATCCGACGGCCATGCCCGGTGACAACTTCCTGCGGTTCGTGCTCTTCCACCCCGACGCGAGCAGCGTCCTCGGCGACCACGAGTCCAGCTGGTGCCTGCCGATGCTGGCGAACTTCGCCGCCGCCGTGGAGCGGCACGGCCACGACCACGGCCTGGGGACCATCCGCCGGGACATCGCCCAGGACCCGATCATGGAGGCGGCCTACCGGCACGGCCTGCCGCACTGGATCAGCACGGTCGGCGAGCAGGCCCTCGCGCACGACGGCGCCGTACGGCCCCTGCTGCACCCGGACCCCCGCTGGGGCGCCACCGACTGCCGGATCGTCGACGAGACGCCCGGCACCCTGAAGGACATGGGGTACACGCGGATCACGCTGGTGCTGCGCGACGCCCGCCGCCCGGCGCACCCGTCGCGCAGAGCGGGACGTCCGCGCCGTACGGCGGCCCACCTGAGCGTGGTGCCCGCCCCCGAGGCCTGACGGGCACCGTCGGCGTTCAGGTCGCCGACGGCGCCTCGTCAGAACTCCGTCAGCCCCCGAACTCCCGCATCCACGCCTCTACCCCGGCGGCGGACCGCGGCAGCGCCGCCGACAGGTTCTCGTGTCCGTCCGCCGTCACCAGCAGATCGTCCTCGATCCGCACGCCGATGCCCCGCCACTCCTCGGGGACCGTCAGGTCGTCGGGCTGGAAGTACAGGCCCGGCTCGACGGTGAGCACCATGCCGGGCTCCACTCCCTGGCCTGGTCGCCGGTCAGATGCACATAGCCGGAGTACGGGCGGAACGCGGGTAATGGGTGTCGTTGGAGCGGGTCCTGAGGCTGCCGGAGGGGACGATCAGCCGCTCGCCCGGGAACGGAGCGGAGAGCGCGGCGCGGCGGCGGGCCGCGTACGGCGCCTGCTCGGTCGGCTCCACATCCCTGCGCTCGGTGTCGGCCCAGCCCGTGCGCATCAGCGCGGACAGCTCGTCGGAGATTCCTCGGTACAGACCGTTCTTTCGGCCCTTGGGCACCTCTTCCCTGAGTGTGGTGGCGTTCCCAGCAAAAGAGACATGTGACATAGTACTGCTGTGAGCAAGCGACTGACCTGCGATGTCGTGGTCGTCGGGGCCGGGATGGTGGGTGCCGCCTGCGCGCTGTACGCGGCCCGGGCCGGCCTCGACGTCATCGTGGTCGACCGCGGCCCGGTGGCCGGCGGTACGACCGGAGCGGGGGAGGGCAACCTCCTCGTCTCCGACAAGGAGCCCGGCCCCGAGCTGGACCTCGCGCTCCTGTCGGGCCGCCTGTGGGCCGAACTGGCGGCGGAGTTCGGCGAGTCGGTCGAGTACGAGGCCAAGGGCGGTGTCGTCGTGGCCTCGACGCCGGACGGACTCACCGCGCTTCAGCGCTTCGCCGACGGCCAGCGCGCCGCCGGAGCCATCGCCCAACCGGTCACCGGTGACGCCCTGTACGACCTCGAACCCCGTCTCGCCCCCGGCCTGCCGGGCGGCATGCACTACCCGCAGGACTGCCAGGTGATGCCCGCCCTGGCCGCCGCCCACCTGCTCCGCGCCTCCGGTGCCCGCCTGCTCACCGGCCGTACCGTCACCGGCATTCCACGCACCCCCGAGGGCACGGTGCTCGGCGTCCGCACCGACCACGGCGACATCCACGCCCCGGCGGTCGTCAACGCCGCCGGGACCTGGGGCGGCGACCTGGCCGCGCTCGCCGGCGCCCACCTGCCGGTCCTGCCGCGCCGAGGCTTCGTCCTCGTCACCGAACCCCTCCCGCGCCTGATCCGCCACAAGGTGTACGCCGCCGACTACGTGGCCGACGTCGCCAGCGACTCGGCCGCGCTCCAGACCTCACCGGTCGTGGAGGGCACGGCCGCGGGACCGGTGCTGATCGGCGCCAGCCGCGAGCGCGTCGGCTTCGACCGGTCCTTCTCGCTGCCTGTCGTACGGGAGTTGGCGGCGGGCGCGACCCGGCTCTTCCCCCTCCTGGCGGACGTCCGCGCCCAGCGCTCCTACCTCGGCTTCCGCCCGTACCTCCCCGACCATCTGCCCGCCATCGGCCCCGACCCCCGCGTCCCCGGCCTGCACCACGCCTGCGGACACGAGGGCGCCGGCATCGGCCTCGCCACCGGCACCGGGCACCTCATCGCCCAGGCGCTGACCGGGAAGAGCCCCGACCCTGGCCTGGCCCCGTTCCGTCCCGAACGCTTCCCCGGGCCCGAGGAGGCCGTGTGAGAACCCCCCTGGACCTGGCCGGAGCCCGCCCGGGCCCCGCTTTCACGGTCACGCTCGACGGCCGGGAGATCGAGGCCCTGCCCGGACAGACGGTGGCCGCCGCGCTCTGGGCGGCCGGCGTCACCTCCTGGCGCACCACCCGGGGTGCGGGCCGCCCGCGCGGGATCTTCTGCGGCATCGGCGTCTGCTTCGACTGCCTGGTCACCGTCAACGACCGCCCCAACCAACGCGCCTGCCTGGTGCCCCTGCACCCCGGCGACGCGATCCGCACCCAGGAGGGGACGGGCCATGACGCCTGAACTCGCGGTGATCGGAGCGGGTCCGGCGGGACTCGCCGCGGCCCTGGCGGCTGCCGCGCGGGGCGTACGCGTCACGCTCGTCGACGCGGCGACGGAGGCGGGCGGGCAGTTCTACCGCCGGCCCGCCCCGGCCCTGCGCGCCCGCCGCCCCCAGGCCCTGCATCACCAGTGGCACACCTGGGAGCGCCTGCGCGACGGACTGCGGGCCCACGTGGAGTCCGGCGCTGTACGGCACTTGACGGACCATCATGTCTGGCTCGTCGAGCGCCGCCGCGCCGGATTCACCGTGCACGCCCTCCACGGCCCCGAGCAGCGGGACCCGGCCGAAGTGCGCGCCGACGCCGTACTCCTGGCCACCGGCGGCTATGAGAAGGTGCTGCCCTTCCCCGGCTGGACCCTTCCGGGGGTCGTCACCGCGGGCGGCGCCCAGGCCATGCTCAAGGGCGGCCTCGCGGTGTCCGGCCGAACCGCCGTCGTCGCCGGGACCGGACCGCTGCTGCTGCCGGTGGCGGCCGGGCTCGCGGCGGCGGGCGTCGAGGTGGCCGCGCTGGTGGACTCGGCCGACCCGCGGGACTTTGTACGCCGGTCCCGGGCGCTGGTCTCCGAGCCCGGCAAGGTCGTGGAAGGCGCCGGGTACGCGGTCCGGTTGCTCCGGCACCGGGTGCGGACCCTCGCCCGGCACACCGTGGTCGAGGCGCACGGCACCGAGCGTCTTGAGGCCGTGACCGTCGCCGCGCTCGACCGTGACGGGCGGGTCAGGCCCGGCACCGAGCGCCGTATCCCCTGCGACACCCTCGCCGTCGGCCACGGCATGCTCCCGCACACCGACCTCGCCGACACCCTGGGCTGCCGGCTCGACGGACTCACCGTGCACGTGGACGACGAGCAGCGCACCGACGTCCCCGGCGTCTGGGCGGCGGGCGAGACCACCGGTATCGGCGGTGCGGCGCTCTGCCTCGCCGAGGGACACATCGCGGGGCGCTCGGCCGCAGCGCGTCTGCACGGCACCGCACCCGACCCGCGCGCGTGGGCGGCGGCCGCGCGGATCCGCACCCGGCTGCGCGCCTTCTTCGCCGCGCTCGACACCGTGTACACCCCGCCCGCCCGCTGGACCGAGCTGGTCACCGACGACACGGTGGTGTGCCGGTGCGAGGAGGTCACCGGCGGCGCGATCCGCGAGGCCGTCGCGGAGCTCGGAGCGGGCGATGCGCGGACCGTGAAGCTGCTGACCCGGGCCGGGATGGGCTGGTGCCAGGGGCGGGTGTGCGGACCGGCGGTCGCGGGACTCGCCGGGTGTGCGCTCACGCCGTCGCGGCGGCCGTTCGCGCAACCGGTGCCGCTCGGGGTGCTGGCGCGGGCCGGGCAAGCCGACGACGGCTGACCGATCACACCGCACATCCCATTTTCCGGACAGTAAAATGTCACACTCTATCGACGTGAGGCCTGAATGACCACCACCGACCGCCGCCCCTGGCGCGGCGTCCTCGTCGCCACCGCCCTCCCGCTCCACGACGACCTCTCCGTCGACCACGGCAAGTACGCCGAGCACTGTGCCTGGCTCGTGGAGAACGGCTGCGACGGCGTCGTACCGAACGGCTCGCTCGGCGAGTACCAGGTCCTCACCCCCGAGGAGCGCGCGAAGGTCGTGGAGACGGCCGTCGCCGCCATCGGGGGCGAGCGGGTGATGCCCGGGGTCGCCGCGTACGGCTCGGCCGAGGCCCGCCGTTGGGCCGAGCAGGCACGGGACGCGGGCTGTGCGTCCGTGATGCTGCTGCCGCCGAACGCCTACCGCGCCGACGAGCGGTCGGTGCTGTCGCACTACGCGGAGGTCGCGAAGGCGGGCGTGCCGGTCGTGGCGTACAACAACCCCATCGACACCAAGGTCGACCTGGTGCCGGAACTGCTCGCCAAGCTGCACACCGAGGGCCACATCCACGCGGTGAAGGAGTTCTCCGGCGATGTCCGCCGCGCCTACCGGCTCACGGAACTCGCCCCGGGACTGGACCTGTTGATCGGCGCCGACGACGTCCTGCTGGAGCTGGCCCTGGCCGGAGCCAAGGGCTGGGTGGCGGGCTACCCGAACGCGCTGCCGAGGTCGACGGTGCAGTTGTACCGCGCGGCCGTCGCCGGTGACCTGGCCACCGCCAGGGAGCTGTACGCGCAACTGCACCCGCTGCTGCGCTGGGACTCCCAGGTCGAGTTCGTGCAGGCCATCAAGTTGTCCATGGACATCGTGGGCCGGCACGGCGGTCCCGTGCGCCCGCCGCGCGTCCCCCTGCTGCCGGAGCAGGAGGCCGCCGTCCGCGCCGCCACGGAGAAGGCCCTCGCGGCCGGATTGGGCTAGGAGCCATGCGCAGCAAACTCGTCCTGCACGCCGTCGACTCGCACACCGAGGGCATGCCCACCCGGGTCGTCACCGGCGGCATCGGCACGGTCCCCGGCGCCACCATGAACGAGCGGCGCCTGTACTTCCGCGAGCACCGCGACGACATCAAGCAGCTCCTGATGAACGAGCCGCGCGGCCACTCGGCGATGAGCGGCGCGATCCTCCAGCCGCCCACCCGCCCCGACTGCGACTGGGGCGTGATCTACATCGAGGTCTCCGGCTATCTGCCGATGTGCGGGCACGGCACGATCGGTGTGGCGACCGTGCTGGTGGAGACCGGCATGGTGGAGGTCGTCGAGCCGGTGACCACGATCCGGCTGGACACCCCGGCGGGCCTGGTCGTCGCCGAGGTCGAGGTGGAGGGCGGGGCCGCGAAGTCCGTGACGCTGAGGAACGTGCCGTCGTTCTCCGTCGGCCTCGACCGCAAGATCACACTGGCCGACGGGCGCACGGTGACATATGACCTGGCGTACGGCGGCAACTTCTACGCCATCCTGCCGCTGGAGGAGTTCGGGCTGCCCTTCGACCGCACCCGCAAGGACGACATCCTCAAGGCGGGCCTGTCCCTCATGGAGGCGATCAACGCCGAGGCGGAGCCCGTCCATCCGGAGGATCCCTCGATCCACGGCTGCCACCATGTCCACCTGTACGCACCCGGCGCCACGGGCCGTCACTCCCGGCACGCGATGGCCATCCACCCGGGCTGGTTCGACCGCTCGCCCTGCGGCACCGGCACCAGCGCCCGCATGGCACAACTGCACGCACGCGGCGAACTTCCCCTGCACACCGAGTTCGTCAACGAGTCCTTCATCGGCACGATGTTCACCGGCCGCCTCCTCGGCACCACCGAGGTGGCCGGACGTCCCGCCGTGCTGCCCAGCTTCACGGGCCGCGCCTGGATCACCGGAACCGCGCAGTACCTGCTCGACCCGAGCGATCCCTTCCCGGCCGGCTTCGTGCTCTAGGCCCGTACTTCGCAGGTCGCCGAAAAGGTTCTCCGCATCGGCCTCACGGCGTCCGATCTCGACCGGGCCGGACCGAGACGGCCATCGCTGCTGCGGTTCCGACCGGCGAGCGATCAGCTACGACCGCTTGGTCTTCACGATCGGGTGACCTGCGAAGTACGGGTCTAGGAGACCACTGAGAATCTTGAAAATGCGCCCGACTTGCACCGGATTGCCCCGATCGACTTTTGCGGGCGAACCTGGGCGATCGGGGCGGCCCAAGCGAGATCTTCAGGACACTTCTAGGCGTGTGGCGCGGCAGGGATAATGGCCGGTGACGCGTGACATTGCACTTCCGAGGAGACACCCCTATGCCCGCCCAGCGCCCCGACGCCCCCTCCCTGCCCACGCTGGGCGGCAAGAAGCGCAGCTACCGCGAGCGGGTCGCCGACGCCCTGCGGGCCGCGCTGATCGCCGGTGAACTGCTCCCGGGCGAGGTCTACTCGGCGCCGACCCTGGCCGCCCGCTTCGGCGTCTCGGCGACACCGGTGCGCGAGGCCATGCTGGACCTCGTCAAGGAGGGCCTGGTCGACACCGTCCCCAACAAGGGCTTCCGGGTCACCCAGGTCTCCGAGAAGCAGCTCGACGAGTACACGCACATCCGCGCGCTCATCGAGATCCCGACGGTGGTCGAGCTGGCGAGGACCGCCGACCCGGTCTCCCTGGAGGCGCTGCGCCCGGCCGCCCGGGAGATCGTGCAGGCCGCGGCGGCCGGTGACCTCATCACGTACGTCGAGGCCGACACCCGCTTCCACCTCGGCCTGCTCGCCCTGGCCGGCAACGCGCACCTCGTCGAGGTCGTCGGCGACCTGCGCGGCCGCTCACGCCTCTACGGGCTCACCGCGCTGGTGAAGGCGGGCCGCCTGCTGGCCTCGGCCGAGGAGCACCTGGAGCTCCTCGACGCCCTGCTGGATCGCGACGAGTCGGCCGTCCGCGAGGTCATGACACGGCATCTCGGGCATGTCCGGGGGCTGTGGGCCGCCAAGTAGCCATCGGCGTCGAGCAATCGATCACCGACAGGAACGCAAGCGGCTTGCATTCCTTGCGCTATTCTTGCGCGCATGACGCGACGACTTGCTGAGGTGGCGAAGAAGGTCGGGGTCAGCGAGGCCACGGTCAGCCGGGTGCTCAACGGCAAGCCCGGGGTCTCCGAGGTCACCCGGCAGGCGGTGCTGTCCGCCCTGGACGTGCTCGGCTACGAGCGGCCCACGCAACTGCGCGGCGAGCGCGCCCGGCTCGTCGGCCTCGTCCTGCCCGAGCTGCAGAACCCGATCTTCCCGGCCTTCGCCGAGGTGATCGGCGGCGCGCTCGCCCAGCTCGGTCTGACCCCGGTGCTGTGCACCCAGACCAAGGGCGGCGTCTCCGAGGCGGACTATGTGGAACTGCTGCTCCAGCAGCAGGTCTCCGGCGTCGTCTTCGCCGGCGGTCTGTACGCCCAGGCCGACGCGCCCCACGACCACTACCGGCTGCTCGCGGACCGCAACATCCCGGTGGTGCTGGTCAACGCCTCCATCGCCGACCTGGGCTTTCCCGGCGTGTCCTGCGATGACGCGGTGGCCGTCGAGCAGGCCTGGCGGCATCTCGCCTCCCTCGGCCACGAGCGCATCGGGCTGGTGCTGGGGCCGGAGGACCATGTGCCGTCGGCGCGCAAGCTGGCCGCGGCGCGGGCCCTGGGGGACCTCCCGGATGAGCGGGTCGCCCGGGCGATGTTCTCGATCGAGGGCGGGCACGCCGCCGCCTCCCGGCTGATCGACCGGGGCGTCACCGGCATCATCTGCGGCAGTGACCCGCTGGCCCTGGGGGCGGTCCGGGCCGCGCGTCGCAAGGGACTCGCCGTGCCCGGACAGGTGTCGGTCGTCGGCTACGACGACAGCGCTTTCATGAACTGCACGGAGCCGCCGCTCACCACTGTCCGCCAGCCCATCGAGGCCATGGGCCGCGCGGCCGTGGAGCTGCTGAACGCGCAGATCGCAGGGGGTTCCGTGACCACCGATGAGCTGCTGTTCGAACCGGAGCTGGTGGTCAGGGGATCGACGGCGCAAGCCTCCCGTCGCTGAGATCCACTCTACAGTCGAATAATTACGGATTCTGCGCGACATCTTGCGGACAGATGTCGCCGGTGCTTGAGTGTGCGGCGCGCCGGCATGGCGGGCGCGCTCTCGCCCTCCGCCGTGCTCTTCCTGCTCCTGCCCAGAGGGGTCCACCGATGAGAAGCACCGGGTTCCGCCGTACGTTCGTCGCGCTCAGCGCCTGCTCGCTCGCCCTCGCCGTCACCTCCTGCGGTTCCGATGACGAGGACTCGGCGAGCGGCAAGACCCGCATCACGGTCAACTGCATGCCGCCCAAGAGCGCCAAGGTCGACCGCCAGTTCTTCGAGGACGACATCGCCTCCTTCGAGAAGCAGAACCCGGACATCGACGTCGTCCCGCGCGACGCGTTCCCCTGCCAGGACCCGAAGACCTTCGACGCCAAGCTCGCCGGCGGGCAGATGGAGGACGTCTTCTACACGTACTTCACCGACGCCAAGCACGTCGTCGACATCAACCAGGCGGCCGATCTCACGCCGTACCTGAAGGAGTTGAAGAGCTACGAGACCATCCAGCAGCAGCTGCGGGACATCTACACCGTCGACGGCAAGGTCTACGGCATCCCGCGCACCGGCTACTCGATGGGCCTGATCTACAACAAGCAACTCTTCGAGGAGGCGGGCCTCGACCCCGACCGGCCCCCGGCGACCTGGGACGAACTCCGCGCCGCCGCGAAGAAGATCGCCGCTCTCGGCGACGGCGTCGTCGGTTACGCCGACTACTCCGCCCAGAACCAGGGCGGTTGGCACTTCACGGCCGAGCTGTACTCGCGGGGCGGTGACGTGGTGAGCGCCGACGGCAAGAAGGCGACCATCGACACTCCCGAGGGCCGGGCCGTGCTGCAGACACTGCACGACATGCGCTGGACCGACAACTCCATGGGCAGCAAGCAGCTCCTGGTCATCAACGACGTCCAGCAGATGATGGGTTCGGGCAAGCTCGGCATGTACCTCTCCGCCCCGGACAACATCCCGATCCTGGTGAAGGAGAAGGGCGGCGACTACGAGGACCTCGCGCTCGCGCCCATGCCCGGCGGCGAGGGCACGCTGATCGGCGGCGACGGCTACATGTTCAACAAGAAGGCGAGCCCCGAGCAGATCAGGGCGGGCCTGAAGTGGCTGGACCACATGTTCCTCACGCCCGGCGACGGCTTCCTCGGCGACTACGCCCGCGCCAAGAAGGCGGACGCACCGGTCGGCCTGCCCGAACCGCGGCTGTTCACCGGCGCCGCCGACGCCAAGGACCAACAGGTCAAGAAGGCCAACGCCAATGTGCCGGTGGAGAACTACCAGGCCTTCCTCGACGGCAACCAGAGCCTGGAGATGAAGATCGAGCCGCCGAACGCCCAGCAGATCTACTCCGTCCTCGACGGTGTGGTCTCCGCCGTCCTCACCAAGAAGGACGCCGACATCGACCAGCTGCTGAAGGACGCCTCCGGCAAGATCGACGGCATCCTCGCCCGAGGCTGAGGCCGACCGAGATGCCCAAGACCGCCGCACGAGAGCCCGTCGGGGCGATCACGGTACGTCCGATGCAGGCGCCGCCCCCGGCAGGGGACCGGAGGCGGCGCCGCCTCACCGACCAACTGCGCGCCCACGCCTTCCTGCTCGGTGGCCTGGTCTGCTTCGCGCTGTTCTCGTGGTACCCGGCGATACGCGCGGTCGTGATCGCCTTCCAGGAGTACACGCCGGGCTCGGACCCCGAGTGGGTCGGCGTCGACAACTTCACGCGCGTCCTGGACGACCCCGAGTTCGCCGCGGCCTGGCGCAACACCCTCACCTTCACCCTGCTCGCCCTGCTGATCGGCTTTGCGATCCCCTTCGTACTAGCCCTGGTACTCAACGAGTTGAGGCACACCAAGGCCTTCTTCAGAGTCGTGGTCTATCTGCCGGTGATGATTCCGCCGGTGGTGAGCGCCCTGCTGTGGAAGTGGTTCTACGACCCGGGCGCCGGCCTCGCCAACGAAGCGCTGCGCTTCCTCCACCTGCCCACCTCGAACTGGTCCAACGGCGCCGACACCGCCCTGATCTCCCTGGTGATCGTGGCCACGTGGGCCAACATGGGCGGCACCGTCCTGATCTACCTCGCCGCCCTCCAGTCCATCCCCGGAGAGCTGTACGAGGCGGCCGAACTGGACGGCGCGAGCCTGCTCCAGCGCATCCGGCACGTGACGATCCCGCAGACCCGGTTCGTCATCCTCATGCTGATGCTGCTTCAGATCATCGCCACCATGCAGGTGTTCACCGAACCGTTCGTCATCACCGGCGGCGGCCCCGAGAACGCCACGGTCACCGTGCTGTACCTGATCTACAAGTACGCCTTCCTCTACAACGACTTCGGCGGCGCATGCGCCCTCAGCGTGATGCTCCTGCTGCTGCTCGGCGCCTTTTCCGCCGTCTATCTGCGTCTGACCCGATCCCCGGAGGAGGCATGAGCACCCGCACCCTCGTCTCGCCCGCCGCGCTCGCCCGGCCACGCGGCAAGGCGGTCTACTGGTCGGTCTTCACCGGGATCCTGCTGCTGTTCACGACCGCCTTCCTCTTCCCCGTCTACTGGATGCTGACCGGCGCCGTGAAGTCACCGGACGAGGTGGCGCGGACGCCGCCCACGCTCGTCCCGGAGGAGTGGCATCTCAGCGGCTACACCGACGCCTGGGATCTGATGCAGCTGCCGACCCATCTGTGGAACACGGTGGTCCAGGCGGCCGGCGCCTGGCTGTTCCAGATCGTCCTGTGCACGGCCGCCGCCTACGCGCTCTCCAAGCTCAGGCCGGTCTTCGGCAAGGTGATCCTCGCCGGCATCCTCGCCACGCTCATGGTCCCGGCCCAGGCACTGGTCGTACCGAAGTACCTGACCGTGGCCGACCTGGGCCTGCTCAACGATCCCCTCGCGATCTGGCTCCCGGCGGTCGCCAACGCCTTCAACCTCTATCTGCTCAAGCGGTTCTTCGACCAGATCCCGCGCGATGTGCTGGAGGCCGCCGAGATCGACGGTGCCGGAAAGCTGCGCATCCTGTGGCAGATCGTGCTGCCGATGTCCCGGCCGGTGCTCGGCGTCGTGTCGATCTTCGCCCTGGTCGCGGTCTGGCAGGACTTCCTGTGGCCGCTGATGGTGTTCTCGGACACCGACAAACAGCCGATCAGCGTGGCCCTCGTCCAGCTGTCGCAGAACATCCAACTGACCGTGCTCATCGCCGCGATGGTGATCGCCTCCATCCCCATGGTCGCGATGTTCCTGGTCTTCCAGCGGCACATCATCGCCGGGATCAGCGCGGGCAGCACGAAGGGCTGACACCGCCCTCACTGACACCGCCCCTCTCCGACACAGAAAGGCAGGCACAGTGGGACAGCCCACCCATGCCCCCACGCGGACCGACTGGTGGCGCTCCGCCGTCATCTACCAGGTGTACGTGCGCAGTTTCGCGGACGGCGACGGCGACGGCACCGGGGACCTCGCGGGCGTCCGCGCCCGGCTGCCGTACCTCGCCGAACTCGGCGTGGACGCCCTGTGGTTCAACCCCTGGTACGTGTCCCCGATGAAGGACGGCGGCTACGACGTCGCCGACTACCGTGCCATCGACCCGGCGTTCGGCACGCTCGCCGAGGCGGAGAAGCTGATCGCCGAGGCGCGGGAGCTGGGTATCCGGACGATCGTCGACATCGTGCCGAACCATGTCTCGGACCAGCACCCGTGGTTCCGGGCGGCGCTCGCGGCCGGGCCCGGCAGCCCCGAGCGCGAGCTGTTCCACTTCCGGCCGGGGCGCGGTCCGCACGGCGAACTCCCGCCCACCGACTGGCCGTCCCAGTTCGTCGGCTCCACCGAGCCCGTCTGGACCCGCCTGCCCGACGGCGACTGGTACCTGCACCTGTTCACACCCGAACAGCCGGACCTCAACTGGGCCCACCCGGCCGTCCGCCGGGAGCACGAGGACATCCTGCGCTTCTGGTTCGAGCGCGGGGTCGAGGGCGTCCGCATCGACTCGGCGGCGCTGCTCGCCAAGGACCCGGCCCTGCCCGACCTCGTCGAAGGCCACCCGAACCCGTTCCTCGACCGCGACGAACTCCATGACATCTACCGCTCCTGGCGGGCCGTGGCCGACGAGTACGGCGGCATCTTCGTAGGCGAGGTCTGGCTCCCCGACCCCGAGCGCTTCGCCCGCTATCTGCGCCCGGACGAGCTGCACACCGCCTTCAACTTCGCCTTCCTGTCGTGCCCTTGGGACGCGACGAGGCTGCGGGAGTCCATCGACGACACGCTCGCCGAGCACGCCCCCGTCGGCGCCCCCGCCACCTGGGTGCTGTGCAACCACGACGTCACCCGCACGATCACGCGCTACGGTCGCGAGGACACCGGCTTCGACTTCGCGGCCAAGGCCTTCGGCACCCCGACCGACCTCGCCCTGGGCACCCGGCGCGCCCGCGCCGCCGCCCTGCTTTCGCTGGCCCTGCCCGGTGCGGTCTACGTCTACCAGGGCGAGGAACTCGGCCTGCCCGAGGCGGACATCCCCCGCCACCGCATCGAGGACCCGATGCACTTCCGCTCCGGCGGCACCGACCCCGGCCGCGACGGCTGCCGGGTGCCACTGCCCTGGGCCGCCGAGCAGCCGTACGCCGGTTTCGGCGGCGAGCCATGGCTGCCGCAGCCCGACGACTGGGCCTCGTACGCCGCCGACCGCCAGGCCGTGGATCCCGGCTCGATGCTCAGCCTCTACCGCCGCGCGATCCGCACCAGGCGCGTCTTCGGGGACGGCCCGCTCACCTGGCTGCCCGCCCCCGAGGGCGTCCTCGCCTTCGCCCGGGCCGAGGGCGTGCTGTGCGTGGTGAACCTCGGCGAAAGGCCGTTCGACCTGCCCGAGCACTCCGAACTGCTCCTCAGCAGTGCTCCGTTGGACACCGAAGGGAGGCTGCCGAAGGACACCGCGGTCTGGCTGCGTGCCTGAGACCGCGCCCCCCACTCCGAAGGGATCAGCACATGCAGAGATATGTCAGGCTCATGCCAGTCACGCTGGTCGCCGCCTTGGCGGCGGGCCTGCTCACCGCCACCGCCCCCACGGCCCATGCCGTGGGCGCCACCCTCCCCTTCACCTCGGTCGAGGCGGAGTCCGCCACCACCACCGGTACGAAGATCGGCCCGGACTACACCCAGGGCACCCTCGCCTCCGAGGCCTCGGGCCGGCAGGCCGTACGGCTCGGCTCCGGCCAGCGCGTCGAGTTCACGGTGCCCCGCGCCGCCAACACCGTGAACGTCGCCTACAGCGTCCCCGACGGCCAGTCCGGCTCGCTGAACGTCTACGTCAACGGCACCCGGACCGACCGGACCATCCCGGTGACGTCCAAGTACTCGTACGTCGACACGCCCTGGATCCCGGGCGCCAAGACCCACCACTTCTACGACAACGCCCGGCTCCTGCTCGGCCAGAACGTCCAGGCCGGGGACAAGGTCGCGGTCGAGGCGAGCGGGGTCCAGGTCACCGTCGACGTGGCCGACTTCGAGCAGGCCGCCGGGCCGGCCGCGCAGCCCGCCGGTTCGGTCTCCGTCACCTCCAAGGGCGCCGACCCCACCGGCCAGGGCGACTCCACGCAGGCCTTCCGGGACGCGATCTCCGCGGCCCAGGGGGGAGTCGTCTGGATCCCGCCGGGTCAGTACCGGCTGACGTCCTCCCTGAGCGGCGTCCAGAACGTCACCCTCCAGGGCGCCGGGCACTGGTACTCGGTGGTGCGCAGCTCCCGCTTCATCGACCAGTCCAGCTCATCGGGAGGCGTCCACATCAAGGACTTCGCCGTCATCGGCGAGGTCACCGAACGCGTCGACGCCAACCCGGACAACTTCGTCAACGGGTCACTGGGGCCGAACTCCAGCGTGTCCGGCATGTGGCTGCAGCACCTCAAGGTCGGCCTCTGGCTGATGGGCAACAACGACAACCTGGTCGTCGAGAACAGCCGCTTCCTCGACATGACCGCCGACGGTCTCAACCTCAACGGCAACGCCCGCGGAGTGAAGGTCCGCAACAACTTCCTGCGCAACCTGGGCGACGACGCCCTCGCGATGTGGTCGCTGTATGCCCCGGACACCAACAGCAGCTTCGAGAACAACACGATCACCCAGCCGAACCTCGCCAACGGCATCGCGATCTACGGCGGCACCGACATCACCGTCCGGAACAACCTGATCTCCGACACCAACGCCCTGGGCAGCGGGATCGCGATCTCCAACCAGAAGTTCCTCGATCCCTTCCAACCGCTGGCCGGCACCATCACCGTCGACGGCAACACGCTGGTGCGTACCGGCGCGATGAACCCCAACTGGAACCACCCGATGGGCGCGCTGCGGGTCGACTCCTACGACAGTGCCATCGAGGCACAGGTGCGGATCACCAACACGACGATCACGGACAGCCCGTACAGCGCCTTCGAGTTCGTCTCCGGCAGCGGGCGAGGGTACGCGGCGAAGAACATCACCGTCGAGGGAGCGACCGTCCGCAACACCGGTACGGTCGTCGTCCAGGCGGAGGCGCCGGGCGCCGCGACCTTCCGTAACGTCACCGCGGCAGCCGTGGGGGCCGCGGGGATCTACAACTGCCCCTACCCGTCGGGCTCCGGCACGTTCACGCTGACCGACGGCGGCGGCAACTCCGGCTGGAGCAGCGTCTGGGCGGACTGCTCGACCTGGCCGCAGCCCGGTCAGGGCAACCCGGACCCCGATCCGAGCCGCAACCTCGCCAAGGGCCGCCCGGCCTCGGCCACCGGATCGCAGGACGTCTACACGCCCGGCAAGGCGGTCGACGGCGACGCGAACAGCTACTGGGAGTCGGCCAACCACGCCTTCCCGCAGAGCTGGACCGTCGACCTCGGCGCCATCGAGCCGGTACGGCGTCTCGTGCTGAAGCTGCCTGCGCAGAGCGCCTGGCAGGCCCGCACCCAGACACTGTCCGTGCAGGGCAGCACCGACGGCTCCGGGTACTCCACGCTGGTCGCCTCCCGGGACTACCGCTTCGACCCGGCCACCGGGAACACGGTCACCGTCGACCTGCCCGGCACCGGCGTGCGCTATCTGCGCCTGCAGGTGACCGCCAACACGGGCTGGCCCGCGGCCCAGTTCAGTGAGGTGGAGGCGTATCTGACTTCGTGACCGACACCCCGCGCTTCGCCGCCTGGATCTGCTCGTACACATGGGTCCGCAGCTCGGCGAAGCGCGGGGCCACCCGCGTGTGCAACTGGTCCCGCTCGGCGGGCAGATCGACCTTCAGCTGCTCCTGGACGACGGTGGGGGAGGCGGACAGCACGACCACCCGCTCGCCCAGATACACCGCCTCGTCGATGTCATGGGTGACGAACAGGATCGTGATGCCCCGCTCCCGCCACAACCGCCGTACGAGGTCCTCCAGATCGGCGCGGGTCTGCGCGTCGACCGCCGCGAAGGGCTCGTCCATCAGCAGCACCCGCGGTTCGTAGGCCAGCGCCCGGGCGATGGCGACGCGCTGTTGCATACCGCCGGACAGCTGCCAGGGATAGGCGCTGGTGGCATCGGAAAGTCCTACGGACTCCAGCGCGTCCCGTACCAGCTCCCGGCGCCGCGTCCGGTCCAAGTCCTTCTGCATGAGCGGAAGTTCGACGTTCTCGCCGACCCGCATCCACGGGAAGAGGCTGCGCCCGTACTCCTGGAACACGAACGCCATCCCGGGCGGCGGCCCGGTCACCTTCCGTCCCTCCAGCAGCACCTCGCCGCCCGTCGGCGCGAGCAGGCCGCCGATGCACTTCAGGAGGGTCGTCTTGCCGCAGCCCGACGGGCCCACGAGACAGACGAGTTCACCCGCGTCGACGGTGAAGGTGAGATCGCGCACCGCCTCGACGCGGCGCCCGGACCCCTCGTACACCTTCTTCAGGCCGCGCACGTCGAGCATGGGTTGCCCTTTCAGGAGGTTCACGAGGACCGCCGGGTGGAGGCGCGCAGGCCGTGGTACCAGCCGAGGACACGCCGTTCGACGAGGTGGAAGACGACGGACAGCAGGAACCCCAGCAGACCGAGGACCAGGATGCCCGTCCACATGTCGGGGATCGCGAAGCTGCGCTGGAACTGCACGATGGTGAAACCGAGGCCGTTGCTGGCGGCGAACATCTCGCTGATGACCATCAGGATGATGCCGATGGACAGCGCCTGGCGCAGGCCCGCGAAGATCTGCGGACTCGCCGAGCGCAGCACCACCTTCCGCAGCCGCGCGACCCCCGTGATGCCGTAACTGCGGGCCGTCTCCGCCATCACCGGGTCGACCGCGCGCACGCCCTCGACGGTGTTGAGCAGGATCGGCCACACACAGCCGCTCGCGATCACGGTGATCTTCATGGTGTCGCCTATGCCCGCGAACAGCATGATGACCGGCACCAGCACCGGCGGCGGCACCGCGCGCAGGAACTCCAGCACCGGCTCGCACACCGCCCGCACCCGCCGGTAGGAGCCGATGACCGTGCCGAGCCCGACGCCCACCACGGCCGCGAGCGCGTAACCGCCGGTCAGCCGCAGCACGCTGGGCAGGACGTCGTCCTTGAGGCGGTCGCCGGTCCAGACGTCCGGGAAGGTCTCCAGGATCGTCCGCAGGGGCGGCCAGTACACGTCCGTACTGCTGTCGGACGCCACCCACCACACGGCGACAAGAACGGCAGGCAGGGCGAACACGAAGGCGGTCCGTACAAGCAGCAGCCTCATACCGCCACCTCCCCGCGCACCGACTGGTGCCAGGCCAGCGCCCGTCGCTCCACCGTCCGCGCGCCCACGTTGATCAGCAGTCCCAGCAGCCCGGTGACCACGATCAGCGCGTACATCTCGGGCACCGCCTGCGAGGTCTGTGCGACCGCGATGCGCGCCCCCAACCCCGGTGCGCCGATGACGAGTTCGGCGGTCACGGCGAGGATCAGCGCCACCGCGGCGGCCAGCCGGACGCCGGTCATGACGTACGGCAGCGCGGTCGGCCACAGCACATGCCGGATCCGCGCCCAGGTGCCGAGACCGTACGACCGCGCCGTCTCGTCGGCGACCGGGTCGACGTCCTGGACGCCGTAGAGGACCTGGATCAGCACCTGCCAGAACGAGGCGTACACGACCAGCAGGAGGACCGAGCGCAGTTCGGTGCCGTACAGGAGCACGGCGAGCGGGATCAGGGCGACCGAGGGGATCGGGCGCAGGAACTCGATGGTGGAGGCGGTGGCTTCGCGGAGATACGGCACCACCGAGATCACCACGCCCGCCACGATCCCCGCGCAGGAGGCCAGGATCAGGCCCAGCGCCCAGCCGGTCAGGGTGTCGCCGAGCGCGGTCCAGAAGGCGGAGTCGGCCACCTCGTCCCAGAGCGCCTCGGCGATCCGGCTGGTCGGCGGGAAGTACGCCTCCTTGACCAGACCGAGCCGCGGCACCACCTCGCCCAGGGCGAGGAAGACCGCGAGCCCGGCCGCACCGAGTACGGCGTTCAGGCCCCTCACGACAGCAGCTTGTCCAGGTCCGGGGTCGTCTTGAACAGGCCGTCGTCCTCACCGAGTTGCATCAGCTTCTCGATCGAGGCCCGGTTCGCGTCGGCCGGCCACTTCGGCAGCGTCACCTGCTCCAGCACCGCGGGCGGGATCTTGGTGTACGTCGTGACGATCTGGCGCACCTCGTCGGGGTGGGTGTCGGCGTAGGCGAGGGACTCGGCGGTGGCGTCCTGGAACTTCTTCACCAGCCCCGGGTTCTCCTGCGCGTACTGCGTGGAGGTGAAGTACATCGCCACCGTGAGGTCGGGGGCCACGTCGACCAGGGACGAGGCGATCTCACGGCCGCCCTGGCTCTTGATCGTGGCGAGCGCCGGCTCGACCGCCATCGCCGCGTCGATCTGCCCGGCGTCGAGGGCGGCGGGCATCTGGTCGAAGGCCAGCTCGACGAACTGCACCTTGTCCGGGTCGCCGCCCGCCTTGCGCACCGACTCGCGTACCGCGGTCTCGTTGATGTTCTTCAGCGTGTTGACGGCGACCTTCTTGCCCTCCAGGTCCTTCGGCGACTTCACCGCGCTGTCGTTCTTCACGGTGAGCCCGCCGAAGTCCTTGCCGTCCTCGCCCGTTGACGCGATCCCGTTGGCGATGGCCTGCACGGGAACGTTGTTGGACTGGGCGATCATCAGCGAGGTCATGTTGCTGAACCCGAACTGGTACTGCCCGCTGACCACGGCCGGCACGATCGCCGCGCCGCCCTGAGCGGTCGTCAACTTCAGCTTCAGGCCCTGCTTCTCGTAGAAGCCCTTCTCCTGGCCGAGGTAGAGGGGCGCGACGTCGACGATGGGGATGAGTCCCACGGTGACCGTCGTGACACCGCCGGACGAGCCCTCCCCGTCCGACGAATCACCGTCGTCGGACGAGCCGCAGGCCGTCACGGCGAACAGAAAGGTGCCGGCCGCGACAGCGGCGAGCAGACGACGCATGACCCCTCCTGTGCAGACAACGGGTGTTCCGACAGGCTGTGCGCTGACCGCACAGTAGTGCTCAAGCGTGCTCAGCGGGAAGGCAGAGCCCCGTACCGATCGGGTCAACCAGTCCCGCCGGTTTCGCTGACAAAATTGTTGACATGCCAGGAGGCGATGATGCCCGAGCCGGACCGCGGACGCCACTTCGTGAACTCCTTCGCGCACGGCCTCGCCGTCATCCGCTCCTTCGACGCCGAGCACCCCACCCGCACACTCAGCGAGGTCGCCCGCGACTGCCAACTGACCCGTGCCGCCGCGCGCCGGCTGCTGCTGACCCTGGTCGACCTCGGCTATGTCCACCAGGACGGACGCCAGTTCCGGCTCACACCGCGTGTACTGGAACTCGGCTACTCCTACCTCTCCAGCTTCACGCTGCCCGAGCTCGCCGAACCGCATCTGGAGCAACTCGTGGGCCAGGTACGGGAGTCGTCGTCCCTGTGCGTACTCGACGGCGACGACGTCGTCTACGTGGCCCGGGTGCCGACCAGCCGGATCATGACCGCGTCCATCACGGTGGGCACCCGCTTCCCGGCGCACGTGACCTCTGTCGGCCGGGTGATCCTCGCGCAGCTGACGGAGGAGGAGATCGAAACCCGGCTGGCGCGGGCGGACTTGAGCCCGCTGACCCCGCGCACGATGGTCGCGCCGGACGCCTTGCGGGCCGAGCTGCGCAGGGTGCGCCGGCAGGGGTACGCGATCGTCGACCAGGAGCTGGAGCTAGGGCTCCGTTCGGTCGCCGCCCCGGTGCGGGACCGGGGCGGCGAGGTGACGGCGGCGGTGAACATCGCGGTGCACGCCGGCCGCAACTCCCTGGAGTCCGTGCGCCGTGATCTGCTGCCGCCGCTGCTGGACACCGTCGCCCGGATCGAGGCCGACCTGAGGATCACAGGTCCAGCACGAGCCGCTTCCCCCGGCACCGGGACACACAGATGAGCATCGTTTCCCCGGCTTCCCGCTCGGCGTCGGTGAGGACCGAGTCGCGATGGTCGGGGACGCCCTCGACGACATCGGTCTCACACGTCCCGCAGGTGCCCTCGGTGCAGGAGTACAGCACCTCGACACCGGCGGCGCGCACGCTGTCGAGCACGGAGACGCCGGGCGGAACGGTGAGCGTACGGCCGCTCCGGGCGAGAACGACCTCGAACTCGCCGTCCGTTCCGGCCGGTTGCTCCTTCGGCTGGAACCGCTCGATGTGGAGGGATCCGGCGGGGCTGAGTGCTTCCACGGCGTCCAGGAGCGGACCCGGGCCGCAGCAGTAGACAAGGGTGCCGTCGGGAAGGTCCTCGAGGACGGGCGCCAGGTCCAGCAGACCGGTCTCGTCCTGCGGGGCGAGGGTCACGCGGTCGCCGTACCCCCGGAGTTCCCCGGTGAAGGCCATGGAGGCGCGGCTGCGACCGCCGTACAGAAGTGACCACTCCGCACCCGCCGCTTCGGCGGCGGCCAGCATGGGCAGGATCGGGGTGATGCCGATGCCGCCCGCGATGAAGCGGTAGCGGGGGGCGGGGTGGAGGGCGAAGTGATTGCGCGGTCCGCGCACGCGGACCTTGTCGCCCTGCCCCAACTCCTCGTGGACGAAGGTGGATCCACCCCGCCCCTCCGGTTCCCGCAGCACCGCGATCCGCCAGGCGGTGCGGTCGGCGGGGTCGCTGCAGAGGGAGTACTGCCGTTCCAGGTCGGGCCCGAGGACGAGGTCGACGTGGGCGCCGGGTTCCCAGTCGGGCAGGGGCTCGCCGAGGGGATGCCGGAGGGTGAGTCCGAGGACGTCGGGGGCCACGAACTGCCGCTGCTGGACGACGAGTTCGATCATGAGTCGGGCCCCTCGAAGTGCCCCTCGAAGTGCCCTTCGGGGTGGCCGAGCATCCACTCCCACATCTTTACGGGGTCCTCGGCGGTGTGCTGGGCGCCGCAGTGACAGGTGCCGTGCAGGACGTCGGTGCCCGGCAGCCAGTCGACGCGGTAGATCTCGCCGGTCGGTGCTGTCACAGGACCTTCTCCACGGGCTTGTCGCCCTCCTCGACCAGCCGGGCGAGGATACGGCGGGCGGCCAGGCCGCCGGTGTCGATGTTGATGCTGAGCTCCTGGTAGCCGTGGCGCTCGGTGCCGAGCGTGCGCTGGAGCAGGTTGAGCGCGGTGACGTCCTGCATCACGACCGTGTGGTTGTTGCCGCGCAGGAACTCGGTGACCTCGTCGTCGTCCGTCGCCCAGTCCCGGGAGACCGCCCAGAAGTCGTACACCTTGCCGTCGGCGGACGGGGTGATGGCGTACGTGATCTCGGTGTGGAAGCCGCCCGGATCGCTTCCGTCGGCCTCGGGCACGACGCCGACCGGGGCCACCCTGCTGTGCAGGAGGTAGAGACAGGGGGCGTGGTACTCGATGTCCTGCCAGCGCATGATCCGGCCGTTGATACCGGTCGGCTTGGCGTAGAACGGCGGACATTCGGCATCGTCCATGTGCCGGCTCACCCGCACGATCCCGGCCCCCTCGTCGACCTCCGTGGTGATCGGCGTCTCGGCGACCTCCGGGGTGCCGATGTAACCGCCGTGCAGATAGGTCTCGTGGGAGAGGTCGAGAAGGTTGTCGACGAGGAGGCCGTAGTCGCAGTCGATGGGCTCCATGCCACGGACGGTGGTCCAGCCGGGAGAGTCGAGATGCCGGGCCCGGGGGACGGCCTGCGGATCGGCGAGGGCGGGGTCGCCGATCCACACCCACACCAGCGAGTCCTGCTCGACGACGGGGTAGGAGGCGACGCGGGCGGTGCGCGGTACGCGTTTCTGCCCCGGCACATACACACACGTACCGGTCGTGTCGTACGTGAACCCGTGGTACCCACAGACGATCCGGTCCCCGTCGAGCCGCGTCGGCGCCTCGGACAGCGGGTACCGGCGATGCACACACCGGTCGTGCAGCGCGACGGGCGTCCCGTCCTCCTCGCTGCGATAGAACACGAGCGGCTCCCCGAGAATCGTCCGTCCGAGCAACTCGCGCCCCACCTCGTGGCTGTAGGCGGCGACGTACCACTGGTTCCTGGCGAAGGCGGTGGTGTGCGGCATGGCGTTGGGCTCCCGTCTTTGGGTCGTGGCGACATCGTCGGGATGGGCCCCGGGGGTGCGCAAGAAGGCTTCCGTGTCACGGAAGGCCAGCCGGAAAGCGCCTGGTGAGAGGCGGGGCGCGGGGCGTGGTGTCGATGCCCGCCGGCAAGGAGGGTGGCAGCCACGTCTTGGCTTGGGCAGCCGACCGGTGTTGGTCCGTGATCAATGATTTGCGAGGTGTGACCTTATTTGTGCATCAGTGGCGATTCTTTGGCGGCATACGACTGGTATAGCGGCAGAACTTGGATAGGTGCAGATCAAAGCTGGTCGGTGCCGTGATGGGAGGGGGGCGGGGGCGAATCCGGGTCGAATCGCCTTCCATTTGCCCCGTTGGTTGGTTTGTTGCAGGTCAATAGCATGATCAGACGTCATCGCGCCGGGGTCGCGTGAGTGGCTGCAGAACCCGCCCTCGCATGGGGCGCCGACGCGATCAAACTCTTCCCCGGCTCCCTCGGCGGCCCCGGCTATCTGAAGGCTCTCCGCGACCCCTTCCCCGAGGTGCCCTTCGTGCCCGTCGGCGGCGTGGACGCACAGGCCGCCCGCGACTACCTCGCCCGGGGAGCGCTCGCGGTCGGTGTCGGCTCGCCCCTCGTCGGGGACGCGGCGACGGCGGCGACCTGGACCAACTTCGCACCCGCGCGGCAGAGTTCCGCAAGGTCGCCGCGGGGGAGAGTCCGTGACAACACTGTGGACTTCCGGCCAGGCGCGCACGGCCCTACGGCCGCTCCTGGCCCATACCGACCTGCTCATCGCCTCCGAGGACGAGCTGCCGCTGATGTAGGAAGTGCCTGGTGCGAGCGAGGTCGAGGCCGTGCGGAGCTTGCTGGCGGCGGGTGTCGCCGAGGGATCGGTGTCGCACCGCTCCGGGCCCGACAGACACGGCGTTCGCCCGGGCGAACGCCGTGTCTGTGATGCCCTCCGCCGTGAGCTTGCCTACGAGGCTGTCGAGCTTCTCGTGGTTGCGGGAGGCCAGGCCGTCATCGAAGCCCAGGGAGTCGAGCACCGTCGGCCAAACGCTGACGGTGGCTTCTTACCCGGCGTCAGGACGCGGTGCGGTGCGGTTCCCGGACGACGACGACACCTCCGGGAGGGATCGGGACGGTTCCGGTGACCGGTGTGCCGGTGAGGAGTTCGATGCCTTCGGCAGGTGCTTCGGCGCCCTTTCCGGTGTGGTCGATGAGGAACAGGTAGTCGGCCTGCGCGCCGCGGCGCCGGACGACCTCGATCCCGGCGGGTGCGTCCTGCTCCGGTGTGACGCCGGCGTCCTGACGGATGCGGTCGAGCAGGGCGGCGAGCGTGTCCTGGTCGGGGTGGGTGCCCAGATACCAGGCGGTGCCGTCGCCGTGCCGGTGGCGGGTGACGGCAGGGTGGCCGGCCAGTGGGCCGTCTGCGTAGGAGGCGACGGCCTGTGCGCCGGTGAGCCGGATGCGTTCCGACCACAGGTCGGCCGTGGCGCCCGACGCCACGTCGCCGGTCAGGCCGGTCGCCTCGCCCGGCAGGAGGGGGAAGAGTTCGTCGGTGACCATGCCGAGGACCTGGCGGAACGCGCCGGGATAGCCGCCCAGGTACACATGTGCGTTCTCGTCGACCATGCCGCTGTGGAAGCCGAGGGCCAGCGTGCCGCCGCGCTCGGTGAACCGGGCGAGGTTCGCCGCGGCTGCCTCTGTGACCAGGTACAGCGAGGGTGCCAGGACGAGTTTGTAGCGGTCGAGTTCGGGGTCGTCGGGGCGTACGAAGTCGACGGCGACGCCTGCCCGCCACAGGGGTGTGTACCAGTCCCGTACCAGGTCCTGGTAGCGCAGTTCGCCGCTGGGCTGGGAGGGCAGTTCCAGGGCCCAGCGGGCGTCCCAGTCCCACACGATCGCCACCTGCGCCGTGCTGGTGGAGTCCCGCACTTCGGCCAACGTTCTTAGGTCTGTGCCCAGTTGGACGACGTCACGCCAGATCTGGCTGTCGGTGCCGGCGTGCGGCAGCATCGCCGAGTGCCACTGCTCGGCGCCGGCCTTGGCCGCCCGCCATTGGAAGAAGGGTGTAGCTCTCGCTCTGGGAAGAACGTCTGTCAGGCTGTGAGTTTGTAGTTGTGCTGGTCGGGGGTGGGGTAGAGGCGTTCGTGTTCGCGGGCGAGGTGGAAGTCCAGGTAGGTGTCGAGGTCGTCGTTGTCCTTGACCGCGCGGAGCTTGAGGACGGCCTCGGCTCCGGCCAGACCCCAGCGGGCGCCTGTCACGTCGAGGCGGTCGCCGATGAGATGCCTGCATGCTCCTTCTATCGCGCCGGTGGCGATCGGCCAGCCCTTGGCGAGGGCGGTGTCGTAGTGGAGCTGGTCGAGGTGGCCGGTGAGGTAGCGGACGCACTTGTCGGCGGCCTCGCGTTTCGCGCCGGCGAGGCCGGCCTTGTCGGCTTGTTCGGTGATCTCGGCGGCGGCGCGGGCGGCCTGTCCGTGGAGGATGGTGGTGAGGTGGCCGGCGACCCAGGTTTCGGCCTCGGGGGTGCCCACGGGGTGGAAGGCGTGCGCGGCACCCCATGCGTACTCGGTCACGTGGACGAAGTCGAGCAGGACGTGCACTGCCACCTGGCGGCGGGCGGCTTCGGTGCGGATCAGGTCTAGTTGGTGGCGGGCGCCGTCGACCAGCACGATCCAGGGCCGGTGGTGGCCCGCATCGCGGGCCTCGGCCTGCTCGAACGCGGCGGCGATCACGTTCTCGGGCGCCTCGGTGACCGAGGCGGTGAGCCACTTCGCCTTCGCTTTCGGGCCCGGTCGCCGGGTGCGCCGGTCGCTGCGTCCCTCGGGTGGGGCGATGATGTCGTGCGGTCGGCGCACGGCCGGGGCCGCGTCGAAGACGCAGGCCAGGGTGGCCATGCGTTTCCGGTTGGGTTTCTCGCCCGGGGCGAGCCGGGTGCGCATCGCCCGCCGTGCGTTGTTCAGGTTCTTGAGTGTGGCCGGCCGTAACGCTTCGGGCCGCATGGGGATGCCCTTGCCGTCGGCCTGGATGACCAGCAGGGTGTCCGCGGTCGCGGGCAGCGGCACCTTGTTCCGGTAGAAGGCGTCGATGTCGCTCGCGGCGGTGACCACCAGGCCCTGTGCCTGCCGCTTGCCCAGGACTTTCCCGCACCGGTCCTCGATCGCGGCCCTGGCCTGGTCGTAGGAACCACGGACCGCCTCGGTCACCGCCAGACGGAGCAGTCCGTGGCTGTGCCGTCCCGCCGGCAGCGACAGCGCGGCATCAGCCGGATGGACACAGCTCATCTTCCTGCCCCGCCAGGCGCACCGCTCCACGGTGACCGTGCCGAACACGCAGGCCAACTCCCGCCGGTGTCCGCACTCCCGATAGCGGCGCACCTGGCCGTCCGCACCAAGGACCACTCCCGCCTGCGTCTTCGCCTCCCGTTCGCGGCGGGCCCGCAGATCAAGACGGGCCTGGAGCAGCAGCCGCTGCAGCTCACGCCCGCGCGAGGCGATCAGCTCCTCCAGCTGGTGGTGTGCCATCGCATCCGCGTCCGGGGAGGCCAAGTCGTCCTTCAGGCAGTCGAAGGCCCTGGTTGCAGCCTCGAACACCTCGATGGCGACGAGGGCGTCGTACGGTTCCATCGCGCTCTTCTTTCTGCGTCGTACTGGTTGGCACCTTCGACAGTAGAAAGAAGAGCCTTTATCGTTCCGGCAGTTGAAGCCGTTCACCCGGCCTTGGTGCCGACCGGGTGGGCCAGGGCGAACAGCCCCGGACGCTCCTCGCTCAGCCAGCCCCGTTCGACCAGCCGCTTCAGCTTTCCCCGCGTCCCCTCGATCTTCGCCGTGACTGCCGGCAGCCCGATCCTCGGCACGATCTGCTTGGCCTGCATCGGCTTCGTCGCATCCGCGACGATCTCCACGATGTCCCGGTACACATCCGGCCACAGCCCGCATCAGCGAACGTGCAGATCAGCACTTCCCACGAGCCGAGCCGCACCCTTGGAAGAACGCGATGCCGTCGGCGCCGTGGGCGACGTGTGCGAGTGCGTTGCGCCGCATTTCCCCGGGCCGTTTGGCGCGGTTGACGGGCTGCCAGTTGACGGCGCCGGTGGAGTGCTCCATGAGGAACCACGGGCCGCCCGCGAGCGAGCGCATCAGGTCGCCGTGGAGGGCGATGTCGACCTCGGCCTCCGGGTCGTCGGACAGCAGGTAGTGGTCGTTGGAGAGGATGTCCAGCTCCGGTGCCCAGCGCCAGTAGTCGAGGGCGTCGATGGTGCGCAGAACCAGGAAGTTTGTGGTCGCCGGGGTATCCGGAGCGGCCCGGCGCAGTACCTCGCGTTCTGCCGTGCACAGGGAGAGCAGTTCGTCGGAGCAGAAGCGGCGCCAGTCGAGCTGGTGGGTGGGGTTCGGGGGAGCCGCAGTGGCGCGGGGCGGCAGGATCTGGTCCCACGCGTAGTACCACTGGGACCAGAACGTGGTGCCCCAGGCGTGGTTGAGGGCGTCCAGGTCGTCGCCGTAGCGGGCGCGCAGCCAAGTGCGGAAGGCTGCGGCGCTGGTGTCGCAGTAGCAGGCGTCGTTGTGGCAGCCGTACTCGTTGTGCACGTGCCACATGGCGACGGCCGGGTGGTCGGCGTAGCGCTCGGCGAGCGCTCCGGCGATCCGCAGCGCTGCTCGGCGGTAGGCGGGGCTGGACGGGCAGAAGGTCTGGCGGCTGCCGTACGACAGTCTCCTGCCGTCTCGGTCGACCGGCAGCGCCTCCGGGTAGGCCTGGAAGAACCAGGCCGGTGGTGCCGCCGTCGGTGTCGCCACGTCGGCGGCGATGCCGTTCTCGTGGAGCAGGTCGAGGATCTTGTCCATGCGGGCGAAGTCGTAGACGCCTTCGGAAGGTTCGAGCAGCGCCCAGGAGAAGATGCCGACGCTGACCATGGTCACCCCGGCCTCGCGCATCAGGCGCATGTCCTCGGCCCAGACCTCCTCGGGCCACTGCTCGGGGTTGTAGTCACCCCCGTAGGCGATTCCGGGAATGCGAAGACGGCGTGCGGTACTCACTGGTGGTGCTCCGGGAGGGGTGTAGGGGAGGGGCAAGTGGAACCGGATCAGCCCTTGTTGGCGCCCAGCGTGAGGCCGCTGACGAACTGCCGCTGCAGCGCGAAGTACACGATCAGCGTGGGGATCGCGGTGAGCAGGGCGCCGGCGGCGACCAGGTTGGGATCGGTGAAGTACTGGCCGGACAGGTTGTTCAGGGCCGAGGTGATGGGCATGTTGTCGCCGGTGGAGATCAGGACCAGCGCCCAGAAGAAGTCGTTGTAGATCCAGATGGAGAGCAACGTCGCCAGAGCCGCCATCGCGGGCTTGCACAGCGGCAGCACGATCTGCCAGTACAGGCGCCAGACGGAGGCGCCGTCGACGAGGGCGGCCTCGGTCAGTTCGTGCGGGAGCGAGCGCATGTAGTTGGCGAGCACGAAGGCGCAGAAGCCGGACTGGAACGCCACGTGGATCAGGACCAGGCCGAGCGCGGAGTCGTAGAGCTTGCCGGACATGGTGATGCCGGGCAGGTCGATCAGCAGGTACAGGCGGTACAGCGGGGTGATGATGACCTGCTGCGGGAGCAGGTTGCCCGCCGTGAAGACCAGCAGCAGCGCGAGGTTGAGGCGGAAGTCGAAGCGGCTCACGTAGAAGGCGACCATCGACGACAGGAAGAGCGTCAACAGGACCGCCGGGACGGCGATGATCACCGTGTTGACGAAGTAGTGCGACATGTCCGACTGCGTGAACGCGTTCGTGAAGTTGTCGAAGTTCAGCGTGTCCGGCCAGGACACGTATCCCTTCTCGCTCGTCTCCGCGTACGGCCGCATCGCCGAGTAGACCGCCCACAGCAGCGGCGCTAGCCACGCCAGCGCCGCGCCGGCGAGGAAGAGGTGCAGCAGGACCCGGGCGGGGCGGATGGGGGCGCGCTTCTTCAGCGCGACGGTGTCGGTGCTCATTAGAGCCCGTGAACAAACTGATCATTTCCGGTGTTTGGCGTCCTTCGTGCCCGCCAGGCGCCGTGACATCAGCATG